>NZ_JAUOPX010000070.1:0-10298 GCF_030547455.1 Motilimonas sp. 1_MG-2023
CCGATTTGAAAGTCAATCGTTAATTTCGAGAAATTTTCGATTTATCTTTCTGGTTAGAAACCGCAGCTTCTTAACCATCTGATGTTGCGTTGCGCCTTGCGCTGTGCCGTCTCAGTGGTTGCGCATTATAGGGAGATTCGATTTCGGTGCAAGGCTTTTTCGGTAAAACCTTAACTTTTAGATCCGTTTGCTTAAATAATACGCTCAACGTTTGTTTTTTGTGCTCCTCCCCGACATTTTCAACACAATATTCAGACTATTGTTAAAAAATTGGAAACAGCTTCAAGCTTATGCTTCATTTAATTGCTAAATTACATAAGGCACTTAACCGTTCTCGCTTTCTTTTTTTGAGCGTTAACTGCCTCAAGCACAATTTGAAACATCTAATTACAATTATATTTTATTATCAGGGGTTCAATTAAACATGAAATCGTCCAACACACTGGGTTTGTCTGTGTTGTTTTCTCTTGCATTAGCAGGCGTAGGTTTTGTTATTGCCTACTTTTTACAACTCGACTCTGCATTAACGCTCGCAATTGGTATAGCTATTGGTGGCCTAGCAGTTACCTTTTTACCAAAAAAAGTCGCTTCAACCGAAGATAGCTTTACCACTAAAACACTTTACGTTGGCAATTTGCCTTATCGCGCAAACGAAGCATCCGTCCGTCAATTATTTTCTGAACATGGCCGTGTCGTATCAGTAAGGCTAATGAAAGATAAGCAAACCGGCAAACGTCGCGGTTTTGGTTTTGTCGAAATGCCAGATAGCGATGCAGATGCCGCAATCGATGCGCTAAATGAAAAAGAGTTTCAGCAGCGCACCCTTAAAGTACGCGAAGCAAATGAACGTACTAGCCGTGACAACGAAAATGAGTCTGGCGAATAGCTCTATCTATTTATACCGTAAATAACTGTAACGAACTAAAGCCCAATTTCTTTAAAGTGGGGTTTAGTTCGTTAGTTTCTTGATTTAGTAAACTGCAATATATATTCAACTCAGCATTACTCGCTGTAATGTTAATCAATGAAGTCACTCGTTTGGCTATTGCCACGCCAGAATCAACCAACTCAACATCGTCCCCCAGCACTCGCTTTAGTTCTTCTTCGAGTAGTGGAAAATGCGTACAACCCAACACCACTCGATCGGGTTTAACTTCCGCTAGTAGCCAAGGGGCTAAAATTGCCGCAAGTGAATCTAAGTCAACAGGCTTCATGCGTAGCTTTTGTTCTGCTAGCTTGACCAACTCACTTGAACCGATCCGTAATACGGTTTTATCTGCAGCAAAATTGCGAACTAAAGTGTCAGTATAAGAACGAGCAACGGTACCGGGCGTAGCCAATAAACCTATGCAGTTATTCTTTGTCGTCATCGCCGCAGGCTTGATAGCAGGAACAACGCCAACCACCGGAATAGACAAAATTTGTCGCAACGGTTCAAGCACCAAGGTGCTAGCAGTATTACAGGCAATGACCACCAATTCAGAGCCAAACTCATTGACCGCTTTAGTCAAAAGAGAACAAACCCGCTCTATCAGTACTTGGTCATCTAACTCGCCGTACGGAAAATACTGATTATCGAATAAGTAGGTCATAGAAACAGTCGGCAATTGCTTTTGCAGTTCAGCAAATATCGATAAGCCACCCACACCTGAATCAAAAATTAAAATACTCACTGATATAAACCACTCACTAGAATTAAGCTAATTGTCACTGTTTTTGCTATTAACCTGCAAGCCCCGAACTAAATTAGTCACGGCTTTACTGGACAAACATGACACGCTCGTTAGAATTTGCCTTTTTCTACGCTGCACTATTGAGGTCGCTATGTCTTGTCCATTTATCCAACCTGAACTTTACCAACAGCAGCTGGAATCAAAAGCATCCCAACTTACAGCGCAGTTTGCTTCGTTTAATCCGCCATCATTAGAGGTGTTTGACTCTCCAGCACAACACTATCGAAGTCGCTGTGAGTTTCGGGTATGGCATGAAGGCGATGACCTTTATTACATAATGTTTGACCAAGCGACCAAAGCTAAAATCCGTGTTGATCAATTTGGTCCAGGAAGTGAGCTGATTAATCGGTTGATGCCAGAGTTAATAGCACTGATAAAAGGCAGCACCGTACTGCGTTACAAGCTATTTCAAATTGATTTTCTGTCAACCCTAAGCGGTGAAGTACTCGTCAGCTTGCTATACCACAAGCAACTTGATGACGAATGGCAAACGCAAGCAAAACAACTCAAACAACGCCTGAACGAAAGCTACCAGCTCAATATAATCGGTCGAGCACGCAAACAGAAAGTCTGCCTAGATAAAGAGTATGTGATTGAAAAGCTCACGGTGCATCAACGAACTCTAACCTATAAACAAGTAGAAAATAGCTTTACCCAACCTAATGCAAAAGTAGCTGAAAAAATGTTGGAATGGGCAGTGGAGTGTACTCGTGGCAATGAAGGGGATCTACTCGAACTTTACTGTGGTAATGGTAATTTCTCCCTTGCTTTAGCAGAAAACTTCAATCGTGTACTTGCAACTGAAATAGCTAAGCCTTCGGTAGAGTCGGCGCAATTTAATATTGCAGCCAACAATATTGATAACGTCACTATTATTCGTATGTCAGCAGAAGAATTTACCCAAGCGATGCAAGGTGAACGTGAGTTTTCTCGATTAAAGGGGATCGATTTAGCCAGTTACCAATGTAATACCATCTTCGTAGATCCGCCACGCTCAGGCCTCGACGACGAAACAGTAAAAATGGTACAAGGGTATGACAACATTCTTTATATTAGCTGCAACCCTGATACCTTAGCAGATAACCTTAAAGTGCTTGGCCAAACACATAAAATCACACGTTTTGCGCTATTTGACCAATTTCCCTATACCCACCACATGGAATCAGGTGTTTATTTACAGCGCATCTAGTCATAGCGAAGCCAGCCGCCATCGCCGCGGCTGGCATGTGAAAGCCTATTTATAAGCGTTTACTGTAAACTTCTTCATCCACATCTTGAACGTCTACCGACACACTCCCAGTAAACTCAACCGACTCTGTAAGCGTCCGGCATAGCAACTGGCTGAGTTGATACTTTTCCCTAGATGTTCGTCCTTTGAGTAACGACACAGTCAAATGAATAAATTGGCCATTATCTAAATCGCCGACACGATAATAAGGGAAGGGATGTGCACGGCTTTTAATGGCACTCGCGGTAAAATAACCACAGTCCTTAGCCGCATTATGTACTGCATTCAATACTGTAGGGATATTATGGGAAGATTCTAGATCTTGTGAATACTCCATCACTAAGTGTGGCATATTAGCCTCCTAATTTTCAGCAAGTTAGCTCATGTACTATTTTGAGTGTATCTCAGAATAGCTAACTAACAAGATGAAAAAAGGTGATTCAATTACCAAGATTTGCTTTGTTTGAGTTGCAAAAAAACTAATAACTAAAATAAGAAATTAAGCCCTATTATTTGTCAACCAACAACGAAAAGCGCAAAGGTTTTCACTAGCTAAGTCATTACAACAAATCAAAAATGATAACAATATGACTAAACAACAGCGGCTTGATAAGAGCCCAGTACTTTAACTTGGTAAGAAAGGTTAATTTGAGCGATCGCCGCGGCAATATTATCTTGCTCACAATGACCTTCAATATCGATAAAGAAATGATACTTACCCAATTGCGACTTAGTTGGGCGTGACATAATGGAAGTCATATTGATACGGCGGTCAGATAATGCAGTAACAATGCTGCCTAACACACCCGGTTTATCATGATCATCTCTTACAACTAACGTCGTTTTATAGGCCAGTGCGGGATCAATTTTTTGCGGTTGCTTGCCTAACACTAAAAAACGCGTTTGATTATGTGCGAAGTCGGTTACGTTATCGATTTTAAAGCAGTCTTTGCTCCACTCTTTTAGCACATGATGTGGAATAACCGCAGCGGCTGGCTCAGTAGCGCCTTCTAAAGCATTAAGAGATTCCATATTACTTTGCGTATTGTGGATCGCAATGCCCTGTAAACTTTCAATAAACTCAGAGCACTGACCATGAGCAACAAATTGAACGTATAAGGAACGTACTTCAGCGAGACTTTGACAGTTAGTTACTAAAGCAAACTTAATAGGTAACAGTATTTCATCACGAATAAACAGATCCGTTGCCATCAAGCCATCAAGAACAACTTGAACATAGCCTTCAGACAAGTTCTCAATAGGTAGTACTCCCCAATCAGCTTCATTGCCAATGGCGTTAAATGCAGTTTTTAACGTCGGAAAATAAGCGACTTTGCTACTTAGTCCCTGCGCTAGCAAGTAACGCTGAGTTGCCATATCGGAAAAGGTATCTTTTGGGCCTAGGGTCGCAACTACACTCATGCAAAATCTCGCTTTAAAATACTGAGCAGGGAATTTACATTATCTTGACTGAAGCGTCACCTACTCTAGTGTCATCGGGTGATTTACGGCAATAAAAAAGCCTGAATAAATCAGGCTTTTGCTATTAGATGTAAGCTTAAACTTAAATATCCATTACATCTTTTAACTTTTTCAACGCATTGTTTTCTAGCTGGCGAATACGCTCAGCCGATACTTGATATAAATTTGCAAGTTCTTGTAATGTGGCTTTATCTTCGGTTAACCAGCGAGATTGTAAAATATGCTGACTACGGTCATCCAATTGCGACATCGCCGCTGTTAATTTGGCTGAGGCATGGCTTTCATAATCATCATGCTCAAATTGTGCCGCTAGATTAGAAGACTTATCTTCGAGGTAATGCATTGGCGCAAAATTATCATCATCGTCATCATTACCTAAATCAAAAGCTTGATCCTGAGCGCTAAGACGCGACTCCATCTCCATCACTTCTTTTTCTGAAACACCTAAAGATTCAGCTACATTACGTACTTCTTCCTGGTTAAACCAGCCAATACGCTTCTTCGACTTACGTAAATTGAAGAAAAGTTTTCGCTGGGCTTTGGTCGTTGCCACTTTTACTACA
Source organism: Motilimonas sp. 1_MG-2023 (assembly GCF_030547455.1). Taxonomy (NCBI): domain Bacteria; kingdom Pseudomonadati; phylum Pseudomonadota; class Gammaproteobacteria; order Alteromonadales; genus Motilimonas; species Motilimonas sp. 1_MG-2023. The sequence goes on from NZ_JAUOPX010000070.1 coordinate 5,007, forward strand.
CGCCAATTACGTAACACATATTCGTGTATTTCAGCTTTAATCCAATGCACAGCAAAAGAAACCAAGCGTACACCCACAGTAGGATCAAAACGCTTCACTGCTTTCATTAAGCCAATATTACCTTCTTGAATTAAATCAGCTTGAGGCAAACCATAACCTGAGTAGCTTTTTGCAATATGTACCACAAAACGTAGGTGAGACATAACGAGCTTACGTGCAGACTCTAAATTACCTTCATAGAATAATTCTTCCGCATAACGCTTCTCTTCTTCAGCACTCAGAACAGAAAATTGATTAACTGACTGAACATAACCTTCAATGCTTCCTTGAGGAACCAATGCCATTGAATAATCTGTACTCATTAGTAACCTTTCTTTTATGAATATGGATAACACTTGCTAAAGCCTATAAGCCAGCTAAAACGTAGCAAGTTGACAGAATATAGGGAATCGTCAAAGAATATGCAAGTTTCCAACCTTTGGTGTGGGCGACAAGCTTGCTTTTAAGTGGGAAGGGTACGATCTTGGAGCAGAATTGGATCGTAAACCGAGTGAAAGGATAAGGCTTTCGACCATTAAATGTTGGCTTCTAATGACTAACACTTTATCGGTTGTTAATTGCACTTGTGCCGTTAGTTGCTTAAGCAAAGATTTTCCTACGCCTTGCTCTCTGTAGCCGGAGCGAACATATAAACAACGAATATCAAGTTCATTTAGGCCATCAAGTCGATACAAAGTACAGCCTATTGCATCACCATTGCTGCGCGCAATTAGCAATTGGTAATCACCAAGTAAAAAGTCATCAAGCACTGACTGAGAATTGCTTGCTTCTGAATCTAGCTCATTCAATAACAATTGCGCAACAGGAGAAAAGAGAGAAGCATCTTCAAATGAAAGCGATAACGACATGATTATTCCCTATGATGAAGTGTAAAGCCCCTTAAGGGTAACCGATAAAAAAAAGTGATACAAGTCACAAAATAATTTCAACCGAAATTAATAACATAATACTCAGGTAAAAAGATAGCACCAGCTAAGATGCTAAATCACGATAGAAGTCGATTTAACAAATTATGGCTCAATCAGATGAATGTGGCGCTTCACGGTTACAAAGGAAGAAATAAGTCCAAGCAAGGAAGCAAGACCAACCATAAATAAAAACTCGCTAAAAGATAAACCTAACAACCTAAAGTCACTTTGATACAATCCAGCGACTTTAATTACCGCAGATTCCATCCACAAAACCAGCGAACTCGTTAACACCCAAGCAATCAACCCGCCAATCAAACCATACCAAAGGCCAGTGTATAAAAAAGGGCGATGGATAAAGGAGTCAGTGGCACCAACCAGTTTCATGACCTCTATCTCACTGCGGCGATTAAGTATATTAAGGCGGATAGTATTACCAACAATGAGGAGAACAGAGGCAAGTAATAAGAAGGCGATAGCAACAACTGAATCTACAGCAAGGTTAATAATACTATGTAAACGCTCAAGCCATTCTATATCTAGTTTTCCTTGCTCAACTTCTTTTTCCTGCTGGAGCTTAGCGAGCAACAATTTTGCCCCTGCAGGTGAGGCATGTTGTGGCTTGGGTGTGACCTGGACCACTGCTGGGAGCGGGTTGGAATCAAGATAATCGAGTGCATTACCAAAGCCAGACATTTCTCTAAACTCAGCCACAGCCTGCTCTTTAGATATATAAGTCACGGCATCAACTTCATCATATAAACTGATCCGTTGAATAAAGTTTTGCGTGGTTTTATCAGATAAACCTGGCTGCAAAAACAAGCTCACTTCAGCCGCATTATCCCAGCTTGCAGTCACTCGCTCTGCATTTTTAAGAAGTAGATGAAAACTTGCTGGCAATGCCAAACTTATTCCCAAAACGGCCATCGTCATCAATGATGCCATTGGCGTACGCCACAACTCACCCAAGCTGCCTATGGCTTGTTGAAAGTGATTCACCCAATACATCAAAAATCGTTTGTGTAATGGTACCTTAGCAATACGAGGAGAAGGATTTAAAATATTACGCATGACCTTCCCCCAGCAAACCATCACTACTCATTTTACCGTTTTTAAGGGTTAAAGTTCGGTAGCGCATTTTAGCTATAAGGCCCAAATCATGAGTCGCAATCAACACAGAAACACCAACGCTATTAAACGCTTCAAATAGTTTTAATATCTCAGTTGATAGCTTTGGATCTAAGTTACCTGTTGGCTCGTCAGCTAATAACAATGGCGGCTTGTTCACTACCGCCCTTGCGATACCGACGCGTTGCTGCTCACCACCAGAAAGGTGAACAGGAATACATAAAGCCTTATCGGAGAGCCCTACTTTGTCTAATGCGGCCATCACGCGACGCTCTATTTCATTACGGCCATACCCTTCAATAACTAATGGAAGTGCTACGTTTTCAAATACCGTTTTATCCATTAACAAGCGATGGTCTTGAAAAATAATGCCTATATGGCGACGCAAGTAAGGGACATGACGACGAGAGACCCGACTAATGTCATTACCATTAAGGAAAATCTTACCATCTGAAGGGCGCTCTAATAGACTAATAAGTTTGAGCAAGGTACTTTTCCCAGCACCGGAATGCCCCGTTAAAAAAGCCATTTCACCTTGCTTTAAGTGAAAATCAACCTTCTGGAGCGCTTGGTGACTACCGGAATATACTTTACTAACTTGCTCAAATTTTATCATGTCGGTTTTCTATCCTTAGCTATCAGTGATGATCCAAGTCGCGCCATCAATCCTTTTGTTCACGGCTAAATAATGCTTCTATAAACTCTTCAGCATCAAATTGGCGCAGATCATCAATTCCTTCCCCTACACCTATATAGCGAATAGGAATTCCGAATTTATCTGCTACGGCAAAAATAATCCCACCTTTTGCAGTACCATCTAGTTTCGTTAGAGTAATACCCGTCACACCAACAGCATCATTGAATAATTGTGCTTGGCTGATAGCGTTCTGGCCGGTGCCAGCGTCAATCGTCAACATAATTTCATGTGGTGCAGTTTCGTCTTTTTTCTTCATCACGCGAACAACTTTTTTCAGCTCTTCCATTAGGTGATTTTTGTTTTGTAGACGACCTGCTGTGTCAGCTATCAGCACATCAATATTACGGGCTTTTGCAGCCTCTAAAGCATCAAATAAGACCGAAGCACTATCAGCCCCGGTATGTTGGGCGATTACAGGTATGTCATTACGCTCACCCCAAACTTGTAATTGCTCTACAGCAGCTGCGCGGAATGTATCACCAGCTGCAAGCATGACTGATTTACCTTCACGCTGGTATTGCTTCGCAAGTTTACCGATAGTCGTTGTTTTACCTACACCATTAACTCCGACCATTAAGATCACATAAGGCGATTTTTCTTTATCAATTTCAAGAGGTTTATTTACCTTAAGCAACATATCAGACATATCTTGCTTAAGTAAATCATATAAAGCTTCAGCATCTTTAAGTTGTTTACGGCTAGCATGGGAAGTTAGCTTCTTGATGATGCCCGTCGTCGTTTCAACCCCAAGATCTGCAACCAACAACTGCTCTTCTAATTCGTCAAAAAGATCATCATCTATCTTTTTACCGCTGAATAGACCAAAAAAACCACTTCCAATATTTTGTTTAGTGCGACTTAAGCTATTTTTCAAACGAGAGAAAAAACTAGGCTTTTTCTCCTTTTTATTCTCTTTACTTGGCTCTGCGGCTAAACGTGCTTCTTCAGCCGCTTGTGCTTCCGCCGCTAAACGCTCCTCTTCAGCAGCCTGTGCTTCCGCCACTAAACGTGCTTCTTCAGCCGCTTGTGCTTCCGTCGCTAAACGCTCCTCTTCAGCAGCCTGTGCTTCCGCCACTAAACGCGCTTCTTCAGCCGCTTGTGCTTCCGCCGCTAAACGTGCTTCTTCAGCAGCTTGTGCTTCCGCCGCTAAACGCGCTTCTTCAGCCGCTTGTGCTTCCGCCGCTAAACGCGCTTCTTCAGCAGCCTGTGCTTGCGCCGCTAAACGCGCTTCTTCAGCCGCTTGTGCTTCCGCCGCTAAACGCGCTTCTTCAGCCGCTTGTGCTTCCGCCGCTAAACGCGCTTCTTCTGCAGCCTGTGCTTGCGCAGCTAAACGCTCCTCTTCAGCCGCTTGTGCTTCCGCCGCTAAACGTGTTTCTTCTTCAGCCGCTTGTGCTTTCGCCGCTAAACGTGTTTCTTCGGCAGCCTGTGCTTCCGCCGCTAAACGTGCTTCTTCGGCAGCCTGTGCTTCCGCCGCTAAACGTGCTTCTTCTGCAGCCTGTACTTCCGCCGCTAAACGCGCTTCTTCAGCCGCTTGTGCTTTAGCATCTGATTCGTCGGGTGTAGTAGAGGAGGAATCTACTACTTCTGGCTCTTGCTCAGCCTCTTTTTTGCCAAATCCTAACCAGGAAAATAAACCTTTTTTCTTCGCCATTTGTGTAAAACCTTACCCGATATGAGAATGCCTGTTAAAATACAGACCATTATATTGCGTGTATTTTAACACCTAATGGCCGGACTAAAAATTACAATGGGCACAAATCAAAGGCTTAGATCGAAACAAAAAGCAATAAATCCTACGAAAGACGGGCAAATTCGGATTATTGCCGGGCAATGGCGCGGCCGCAAGTTTCCGGTTAAAGATTTGGAAGGTCTCAGACCCACAACAGATCGCGTAAAAGAGACGGTTTTTAACTGGCTCGCAATGGACGTTCGTGATGCAAATTGTTTAGATTGCTTCAGTGGTAGTGGCAGTTTAGCCTTTGAAGCTTTATCTCGTTACGCGTCAGCGGCAATACTTATTGAAAAAGACAAGCTTGCAGCAAAGCAATTAGCAAGTAATTTAGCTGCAGTAAAAGCCAGTAATGGCAAAGTGGTGTGTACAGACAGCATCACGCACCTTAGTAAACCAGCTAGCCAGCAATTCGACATTGTATTTGTCGACCCACCGTTCAGAAAAGGCTTACTCGAACCTTGCTGCGAACAATTAGAATCTAATAACTGGCTAAGTACAAATGCGCTGATCTACATTGAGCGCGAAAAAGAGTTAACCAATCCGAGACTACCTACAAACTGGCAACTTATTAAAGACAAAGTTGCTGGTCAGGTGATCTATCAGGTTTATCAACGCCAAGCTTAATATGTGATAGCAAGGTAGATAATGAACCACTTTTCGAGTGGTTTTTTGTTTGATGTAAGTTTTTTCCTTCAAACGTAAAAAAGCCCGACTCTTTCGAATCGGGCTTCTACTGCTCACTATGAGCTTATTTGGCGCTTGGCGGT
>NZ_JAUOPX010000071.1:0-10249 GCF_030547455.1 Motilimonas sp. 1_MG-2023
CTCATATCATTTCCTTAATCTATTGACGTTATTGTCTCAAAATTAAGTGTCCGATGGGATTAGACCAGAACATATTACAAAGTACTGGGCTCACTAAACCACTGGGGATCATTAAGGGCGGTTTAGCCCCGAAAGTCGCCAAGCAAGTACAAGACTTTATGCAGGCAAATTTCCATCGCCAAATTTACTTGCACGAATTAGCCGAGTTAGCGCAGCTTAGTGAATACCACTTTACCCGCATGTTTAAGGCCCACTTTGCCCGCACGCCGCAAGAATACTTAATGCAGCTGCGTATCGAGCAGGTTAAGCACTTATTAACCGGCCCGATGAAGCTCGCCGATATTGCCCTCGCTTGCGGCTTTTCCAATCAAAGCCACATGGGGCGTTTCTTTAAGCAGCTGGTGGGGATGACGCCCACGGTCTATCAAAAGTGCTTGGGGGTGAGGTGAGTTTTCAGCCTTATAGCCTAGATATATTTAGCTTAAAAAGCTATTTAATGGCAATTTACACTCACTCATCTGCATAAAATGAATATCACGAGGTTCTCGTGTAACTATGAGTATTTTCGCACCAACTTTGTTACAGCTTGGCAGCTTTGATAAAATATCTATCTACTCGACTAAATGAGTTGATTGTAGGCAGTGCAGTCTTTATTGCATGAACGACGTCATCCAAAGATCCCTCATCTACATCTACCAACTTTTCTCTAAGAAGCTTGAGTGTTTGATGGGGTACACCCATTTCATGAATAGCTGCGTAGCCCGCAGTAAGCTTCTGATTTTCCATGTCACTGATTATGTGACTGTAATCAAAGGTTAAGCCTGTACTTTCTTTCTTATTCAAGAAATACAAAATATCCGCAAATAATGACAAAAAGTTCGGGAAGCTAAAGCCATAGACATTTGAGATGATTTTGAGTTCATCATCAATTACACCTGACATTTGATCATCAAACTCATTTTGAGGGCAATCATCTTCTAGGAGTTGTTTGTGCTTCCATTCCATCTGTTGCTTGAGATAATGCTCAACGGAGTCAGCAGCTAAAAATGCACGAAACTTCCCACAAATGCTTGTTACAGGATCTTTTCCGTCTTTTGGCGTTACGGAAAATCCGTTCCGTGTCAGTACTTTTTTCCTAGCGTCAATAAATTGTTCCATAATAAAGTACAAAGCATCTGTAGTTGGTAGCTTAAAAAAATTCAACTGCTTATACAGTTCAAAATCATAGAGCTGAACATTCTCTAACGCCCTTAACAAGCACTCTATCTTCTCTACCTCAAATGAAGAATTGTTGCGGATTATCTCTGTAGGAATATCGGTTTCTTGACTGAAACGTTCCCATGCTTCTAAACCTCCTGAAGATAAGTGCTCACGATCTATTGAACCCAATAAGTTCAACGGACATTCACTGTCCTCGTCTCCTATTGGAATAACCAACTCGTCAGAGGCGTCATCGTCTGGTTGAGATTGCAGACAATAAACGCTACCTACAAAATGCTTATACATCCTTCCTGCTCGGCCTTTAATGTTGTTATGCGTAAATTTATCTATGCTCTCAAGCCCGTTATAGTTTTCGTATATAACAACATTCTTAGCTCGGGTGTTTACCCCTTCTATAATTGTTGAAGTACAGATTAAGACATTGTGCCTTCTTGACCGATTAAAGATATCAACAGAGAAGTGCTGCAACGCTCGTGGCAATACACCATGATGTAATACAACTCCATGCTTCAGAGCTTTACAATAGTTCCATCTAGAGTCATAAGTTTTCGACAACCAATCGATAAACTCACCCTCGAACTGTTCTTCAAATTCTCCTTCAGTCATCAATAACTGAGCTAGTTTATTGGCGGATTTTGGAGAACGGCAGTAGACTATCGTCTTTTCTCCCTCGCACTCTTTTAAAATCTGTAGCAGTACTTTTTTCTTCATTTCAGCATCGCTTGCAGCAATATCATAGTCCTTGACATCCACTGACACAGTCCGAAAGTCGCTACAAATAAAAGTAAAGTCTCCTACTAAACGCGATAAGCCTCTAACGTTCGTTATATTAGGCCCAATAAAGAACCACTGCTTAGACTTCTTAAGTAGCTGAGACAAAGAAATATTTAGAGATATGGCTCGTTCGTCATACTTCAGAAAGCCTTCACTATTGTACTTAAAGCCCAACTTATAGAACTCATCAATGATGAAAAGATCCACATTCTCGATATCACTCCTTTGGTTGGCTCTCTCCTGAGTCAGAACGAAAATTGTGGGTACGGTATCATCATAGTGTTGACTGTTATGGTGAATTATCCGATATAGGCCATCCAATGTGGTTGCCAATTTTTTTCTTGTCTCATCAATGAGCGCAATAGTAGGGACTATTAGAACAACCGTATGGTATCTATCTTTACTGAGCATATTTGCTAGTATTTCACTTTTACCCATACTTGTAGGAGCACTCAGCACAACGTTTTTACCATCACGCAACTGATTGAAAACCCGTGTCTGAGTAGCATGAAACACAATATCATTCCCTGCTACAGGTTTGTTTGCTTCGATTATTACAATGTCTTCAAGATCATGCTCATCAAATTCACTCTGAAGGTAAGGAAACAATCCTGCTTTCTTAACTAGATGCTTAAGAATTGAGTCGTAGCGGTGATACTTCTTCCTCTCATCTAATGCTCTTATCACCATATCACGGCCACTTGCAGCACTTATTGGATTAGATAGAAGCTCTGAAGCAGTTTTTAGGTAAACAATTGGGTTGATACTATCTTTAACGTCAATGCTCATGAAGATATCTTGCCTTTCAATTTGCTTAATATCGTATCGTTACATGGGGTCGGGAAAACATAGAACCCTAGACGAATTTGATTGAAGAAAGGATTCTTGGAAATCATTGAGTCATACATATATTTGATTTTGTCTTTTATTTCTTGGGTTAAATCGCCCTCACTAGTTGTGTAGTCATATGAAGGCAACCTGTAAGAAATAAAAACAATAAACTTGAATCGCTCTAGATGAGAGGAGAAACTATTTGAAGTATCTAGAATGGTATCAATATCATGCTTAAACAGATACTTATCATCTTTACCTTCCAAAATTATTTGTCGGTCTTTGTCCATATCAATAAACACTAGCTCATTCATCTTCTCACACAATCGTTCGATGACTTCAAAAATGTCATCGCCATTTTCTATAAATTCAGTTACGCCTATCCACAGTTCATGGTTGTTATCATTTCCACGCACTATGTGTACAGAGTCAAACTTCAGGCATTTAGCACTATTTGCAGCAAACATAACCATGGGTATTGGCTGTGCGACATGCTGCTTTCTTATAATGCTGTTCAAGATTGTTCTAGAAGTAACTACTTTTAAATCGAACTGCGCAATCCTAGAGCGAAGATCCATCGACGCGCTTATTGCTTGAGAATTAGCCGTAAGTTCCGACGGCCTGAGAAATACTTCGTCAACCCAATCGACAAGCATGTCTACCACATGGTCATACCTATATGCATTAAAATTGAATCCTTGTACGAATCCTCGCTTTCTTCGATTCTCTACACGTTCATCAAACAACGGAGTGACTATATCTGGCAAGTCGATGTCAGGATAAGCTTTGGGTAATAAAGCATTCTTCAAAGCAAAATCGCGTAATAAGTCGATAGCTTCATTTCGAGATAGAGTCTTATCTTGGACTGAACACGTTTTCTTACACAATTGACTCTTTCCATAAATTCTATTGCACAAGATTTCACCGAGTTGTCTCACTGATTCATTTGTAAGTACGCAGTTTAATAACTCTTCACTTGCAGATCGTAAATTATGCTCAACTTGCAGGACAACTAGCTCTGTAGAACAAAATACTCGCCATAACGTGTTATCAACCCAATAATCACCTCTATTACCATTATTAGAGATAAAATTTTTCCCTAATGCTGAGTTGATTGACCTAACTAATTGTTCCCGCCCAGTTTTAACCGCTCTGTTCTCTAAAGGTATTTCTAAAAAGCTTAAAGGCCCTTTTACTACACGATCAGTGACCATCATAAACTTGCTTACTAGGTTAGTATCTTTGTCTAGCTCCAAGCTTTTGTGTAATACAGATGAGTAAGGTTTTGGTTTCTTATCTTGAGTGGAGTTGCGACTCGCTTTTAACTCTGTCAAATTCCACCCGTTGTCTACAGTTCCTGTTTTTACCTGTACGTGCGTCACGATGTTCTTTGGGTGAAAAAGATCTATATCATCTCCAACTTCACAGCCAACTCCACTGATTCGATTATCAAGGAGCATCTCCGAAGCAAACAAAGTTGCTACGTAGTCTTGAAAGAAAAAGCCTTTTTTAGCCCCGACTCCACCACCATTGTTTTCATCCATCTGATACATAAGGGTATTCAGCTATCATTTACCAGTTCCACTCATTCTATCCCTTATATTTGATAAGTCTATTTGTTCATATATACAGGTGTAAACGTTAGTAATACCTTGTAAAAACAGTAATTTTTATCTAGGAGAAAAGATTTAGGCTTCAAAAAAGCGAAAACTACCCCATTAAGAGAGGAACTAAAGCATGAATAAGCACTAACTGAAAGTACAAACATTATCGCGGATTAAACGGTATCTGAATAAGTCAATCGACAATGGTCCTAAACAGCTTGCCCAACTGAGGAACAAAAAAAACCACCCGAAGGTGGTTTTGCATCTCTGCTCACTCGCTCGCTTTGCTTACGCGAGCTTTTCACATAGGCTAATTAAGTCAGCTTGGATCGCCCCAGCCGTCACTTCGCGCCCTGCCCCCGGACCTTGGATGATCAGTGGATTGGTGCGATACCAATTAGTCTCGATGGCAAAAATATTGTCACATGGCAACAGATTAGCAAAGGCGTGGTTATCCGCTAAGGCTTCAAGGCCCACGGTGGCTTTACCTTCAGCATCAAAACGCGCCACGTAACGCAACACTTTACCCTGCTTAGTGGCTTTCGCTAACTTCTCAGCTAATAGCTCATCTAACAAATGCGTTTTTTGCATAAAATCATCGGCTGAGCCTTGTTGCAATTCCTCAGGCACCAAAGATTGCAGCTCGATGTCTTTCTCTTCAATGTTAAGACCGGCTTCACGCGCCAATATCAGCAATTTGCGCATAACATCATTACCCGATAGATCTTCACGCGGGTCTGGCTCAGTTAAGCCTTGTTGCCACGCCTGATCAAGTAGTTCAGAAAATGCAATGGAACCATCATATTGCTGGAATAACCAAGACAGCGTGCCCGAGAAGATACCACTGATGCCTTGAATGGTGTCACCGGAGCCTTGCAGCATAGCCAAGGTTGGCTGAATCGGTAAACCCGCACCCACGGTTGCGTTATATAACCAATGGCCACCGTGATCGGCAAAGCTTTGTTTTACTTCATTGTAAAAGGCCAATTCAGCCGATCCCGCATATTTATTCGCCGCAATCACATGGAAGTGACGCGATGCAAACTCAGGGTAATAACGACTAACACTTTCGCTGGCGGTGATATCCAGCACCACTAGCTCATCAAATGGATGACGCTTGAGCTTGGATAGCATTTCTTCCCAAATGAACGGCTCTGGGGTAAAACCATTACTGATTTCTTGCGGCTCAAAACCATCAAAATCGACGATGCCACCAAGGTGGTTAAACACACCACATAGAGTGAGTTTTTGATTAAAGCGTTGCTCTACTTTGGTCTTTTCAACTTGGATAAGCTTGAGCCATTGGCCACCTATGTTACCGGTGCCAAATAACACTAAGCCAATGCGCTTAGGACGTTTGAATAAAGCCTCATGTAAGGTTTTAAGTAACGGCTCAAGTAAAATCTCACGCGTCACGGCGACCAGAGACAGCTTGCGTTCACAAGCTTGGATAAATTCCAGTGGCTGAGTCGATAAAGCGCGGTAGAAACGATAGCACTGCTCAGCGTTGTCACTCACACCATTACCAACAAGACCGACCATGCTATAACCAGCACGTAGCTCGACACTTTTTATTTCAGGCAGTGGATGGGCGTAGGCTTTAGCCACATCAAAAGCAGAGTCCGCCACTTCTGGAGTGTAAACCAAACGAATGATATTTTTCTTTTTGTCTTGATGTACCACCAGTGGAGCAACAAAATGCGCGCTAAGGTCGGCTTGTAGCGCCGTATTAGCCAACGCTAGATCTTGATCTGCTTCGAGCTCAACTTCAATAATACATGCCTGCTCGAGGCCAGTAACAATTTTAGCCGCGCCCAGCTTGTGCTGACGGCGTACAATTTGTGTCGAGCCTTCATCAGGCGCATAGCTTGAACGTAAGCTCAGGCGCTGTGAGCTTTCAATCACAGGCAATAATGTGCGAGCATGTAGTACTGGCGAGCCTAAGCGTGATAATTCAGCCGCTTCATCAAGGGATAAACGCTCCATTAACACGGCGTTTTTCACTTTACGCGGATCAGCACTGAATACCCCCGCTACATCACTCCAGATAGTGGTCGAAACCGCATTCGCGATGGCGCCAGTGACGGTTGCTGAGTAATCACTGCCGTTACGACCTAATGTCACGGTATGGCCTTCGCTGTCGGCAGCAAAGAAGCCGGTGATAACAACGCGATCTTGCTCCCGCCCCAATAACTGCTGGGTGAGTTTTTCACGAGACAAGTTAATATCAACCACTGGCTGCACGCTCATTTCGGCACTTAAGTAAGTACGAGAGTCTAACCAACTGGCTTTCAAACCAAGTTGCTTTAAATAAGTAGCAAGTAAACGTGCCGACCACACTTCACCAAAACTTAGTATTTCGTTGGTTTGATAACGGTCTAATTTGTTTTCGAGGATTAACGCCAAACGAGTGAGATCGTTGTCCAATGCAGCTAAGGCGTCAGCCTGAAGCTCACCATCCAACAAATCTGTTGCCAGATTGCGCTGAAAGTCTGATAGAGAAGCAAGGGATTCAGCTGCGGCGTTATCGCCATCTTTGGCATATTCAATAATTTCTATCAAACGGTTGGTGGTTTTACCTGCGGCCGACACTACTATCAAGTCGGTGCTACTTGAGTGCTTATCGATAATATTCGCCACTCGACGAAAACAGTTGGGATCAGCTAAGCTGCTGCCACCAAATTTATGCACATGTCTTGTTTGTTTCACCTTTACTTCTCCTGCGCCACAGCCTTAAAGGCATGATCTAAATCGGCGATTAAATCGTCGGCGTCTTCCAAGCCAACGGATAAACGAATAAGGGTACTGAATATGCCCGCTTCTGCTTGCGCCTCATCACTCATGGCGCGGTGTGTCATGGTAGCGGGATGCGCCACCAAACTCTCAACCCCGCCAAGGGATTCGGCGAGTGAGAATAATTGTAAATTTTCAAAGAATATCTGCAGCCCCTGCTCATCAGCGTCCAGATCAAAGCTAAACATAGAGCCAAAATCTTTTTGCTGGCGTTTTGCTATTTCATGGCCCGGATGGTCAGGCAAACTTGGATGATAAATCGTTTTAACCAGTGCTTGAGTTTGCAAAAAGGCAATGATGGCATTAGCGTTTTCTTGATGGTTACGAATACGCGCACCCAAGGTGCGAATACCGCGTAGGGTCATGTATGAATCAAATGCTGAGCCGGTTAAACCCAAACAGTTAGCCCACCAAGCTAAATCCTGACCTAAGGTTTCATCTTTCGTGACCACTGCGCCAGCCACCACATCTGAGTGCCCATTGATGTATTTGGTGGTTGAGTGAACGACTATATCTGCACCTAAATCAAGCGGCTGTTGCAGCGCTGGTGAAAGAAAGGTGTTATCAACCACGACTAACGCACCGACCGCTTTGGCTTGCTGACAGATTTTTTCAATATCGACTACACGTAATAATGGGTTACTCGGTGTTTCTAACCAAACAATCTTAGGTTTTTTTGCAATCGCAGCGGCCATTAACTCATCGTTACCTTGATCAATAAAGCTGACTTCAAAGGCATTTTTCTTAGCGCAACAATCAAATAAACGGTAACTGCCACCGTAGCAATCGTGAGGCGCAATTAATAAGTCGCTGGGGCCAAGTAACGCAGTCACCAAGTTTACTGCAGCCATGCCTGAGCAGGTAATAACACCCGTGGTGCCATTTTCTAATTTAGCAATCGCATCACCTAAGATGGCGCGAGTTGGGTTACCTGATCTGCTGTAGTCAAAGCCACGAATTTTATCGTAGCCCTCAAAGGTATAATTGGTACTTAAATAAATAGGCGGTACCACCGAGCCATGCTGGGTATCTGATTCAATGCCGGTTCTTACAGCTTGAGTGGCTTGTTTATACTGCGCCATTATTTAAAAACTCCAATAAAAATCATATATGGCAACTTTAAGCTAGCGAGAATAAGACGTCAACACTTCTGGACGTCTAAACGGCTCATTATTGTCATGGGTTGTGTTTTGATGAGTTAGTCTACCTGAGCAGGAGGAATGACAAAAATAAAACTTAACAGTCTGAACAACTTCTCATTTCAAGGATTAGCAATAGGAGTAATAAAGATCTAGCTTGGCACAAGGTAAAATTATGAATACAGCCTTCTAAACATCTTTACCGATAGATTGCCTATGCTTGGCCTAGGGGTTAGAATAACCCTGATTTTTGTAACGGGTAGTGAATAATGACGACGAAATGGAACGGTGAATACCTCAGCCCTTATGCTGAGCACGGCAAAAAAAGTGAGCAAGTTAAGAAGATCACTGTATCCATCCCACTTAAGGTATTAAAAATCTTAACTGATGAACGCACTCGCCGTCAGGTCAATAACCTACGCCACGCCACTAACAGTGAGCTATTATGTGAAGCCTTCTTGCATGCTTATACTGGTCAGCCACTTCCTGAAGACAGTGATTTACGTAAAGATCAAAATGATGGCCTGCCCGAGCAAGTGAAAAAAATTATGCTTGAGAAAGGCATCAGCATCGACGAATACGAAACCGAATAACATTTGTGATGCGCTGGTAAGTTACTCTCTCCGGCGCTATTGCCCCCTGCATTTAACCCCTCTCGCAAAAAACACATTTTTAATTTTCACCACTTCTCAGCCCGATTGTATCCTGTTAGATTAACAACACTAGAATAAAAGCAGGGAGCTTATTGTGCGACTTTTCGCTGTTGTAATATGCAGTACATTATCGTTACCACTGATGGCGTTTGCGACCACTAACGAGTGTGCCGAAGAATCGATTAAAATGGTGGCAAAATCAGATGCTACCGCTGGTATTGTACGTTATCAAAATTTAGTAATTGACTACGAGCAGTGCGAGGACATGGACGAGAGCTATGCTAAAGAGCTATATGACTTTAGCTATGATTTAACCTATAGCCAAGTATGCCACGGTGAAGAAGGATTTAAACTGGGTAAAGCGGGCAAAGGGCCAAATCCGGTATGTAAAGATTACGTCAATGCCGGTTACTATCGCCACCGCCATGCTCAAGGCATTGAACGCTATAAAGAAGATGTGCTAAGAAAAGCCAAGAAAGAAGCCGCAGCCAAAGCGGAATAGTCAGATCAGGCCAATGACCATGGTTGTTGGCCAACTTTACACAGCCTTTCATTTACACCAATCAACTTGAAGATGCATTTTTTTAAAGCACCTCATGATGCAATCTTTCGTTCGTTTAAATTCAGCATAATTTTTAGGCATTAAAAAAGGCCGCCGAAGCGACCTTGTTAGCGTGTTCTTAATCAATCGAACTTATTCGATGATTGAAGATACAACACCAGCGCCTACTGTACGGCCACCTTCACGGATAGCGAAACGTAGACCTTCATCCATTGCTACTGGAGCGATTAGCTCTACAACGAATTTAAGGTTGTCACCAGGCATTACCATTTCTACACCTTCTGGAAGCTCTACAGCACCAGTGATGTCAGTTGTACGGAAGTAGAACTGTGGACGGTAACCTTTGAAGAATGGAGTATGACGGCCACCTTCATCTTTGCTTAGTACGTATACTTCTGATTCGAACTTAGTGTGTGGTGTGATTGAACCAGGCTTAGCTAGTACTTGACCACGTTCAACGTCTTCACGCTTAGTACCACGTAGAAGAATACCACAGTTCTCACCTGCACGACCTTCGTCAAGCAGTTTACGGAACATTTCAACACCCGTACAAGTCGTCTTAGTTGTTTCTTTGATACCAACGATTTCTACTTCGTCTTGTACACGAACGATACCCGCTTCGATACGACCAGTTACAACAGTACCACGACCTTGGATAGAGAATACGTCTTC
>NZ_JAUOPX010000072.1:0-9380 GCF_030547455.1 Motilimonas sp. 1_MG-2023
CACGCATCTTATGCTATGACATCGCAAAACTATTGAACAATACGAGGAGTCCATATAAGCCCCAGTCATGGGGCGATGGTGTTTATCGCAGCATGACTGCTGCTCCTACTTGCAGACCTTAACAGGCAAAAGGCTAGAGCTCAGAACCTTGCGCATATCTTTGTTATATATGGAAGAGTAGATTGGGCTAACATGCTGTACTTATTAGTAATAAAAAGTGCCTATCTTTTCTTTTTTCAATTTTGAACATTTGTGCAAACCCAATAACGTCAGTGATGGACTCGTCTGGATGGCTAGTCGTGGTTATAGGGAGAGGGTTAGATCCATCTCCTACGGACAGTTCATCCATGATTTCTTCCCATACTTCACAGTCCTTACCAACCACACAAAAGAGTTCATTTTTTTGGTTGAGTAAGCTCTTAAGCAGCTTGTCATGTTCTTTTTTATAGCCGGATACTGATACAAGTACGAATTTATAATTTTGCATAGCAATTACGTTTTCTCAAGATCCTAGGAGCAATAATGTGCTTACCAAAAGCCTTGACGGTGACACAAAAGAGATGCCTGTTCTGTCTTTTCTGGTCGTTTTACCACCACTGATTCTCAACTCTTTGGCCTTCGATCTCTTGCGGGCCTCGCTTTTTCCATTCTATGGCTTCATCAATAGTTAACTTACGGATGCCACAATGGACGGTGCTGCAATTTTGAATACGGCCATCAATTAAGGAAATCCCCTCAATATTACTACCGGATTCATCTACTTCGATGCATAGACATGGGTGGAAGCTGCAACTTTCGAAGTAATCCCCGACTTTTATTTTTCCTGCTGAGTTTATTCTGTCAGCCATGATTTTTTAACTACCTACCAAAAGGGATGTCTGTCCAACCCACAAACCCTCAGGCTTGCGGGCATTGAAAACGGCTAATTACGCCTTCTTATCTTCACCGCCAAGGGCTTCTACTAGCGCGGGAATAAAGGCTTCTAACTCACCAGTCATTAACGCAAAGTCTGCGTCAAAGCGGGCGGCAAAGTCATCGCCGTCAACGTCTTCGTTTTCTTCACGCAATACGTCTGAGAATTTAACGCGTTTCACGCCCATGTCTTCACCTAGGATGAACGACACGTTTTCTTGCCAGTTTAGGGCAAGCTTGGTCACTAGCTTGTCGGCGTCTAAGTGGGCTTTGATTTCTTCGGCGGTTAAATCTTGCTGCTTACAACGAATAATGCCGCCGTGCTCTAGGGCGCTGCGCAGCTCGGCTTCGTCTTCAATGTTAAAGCCAGCTGGAATGTTGCCTTCGTTAAGCCAGTCGGTCATGGTCAGCTCTGGTGGCGTGGTTAGGCTTAGCGGCACCACTGGCAAGCTGCCTAAACATTTACGCAGTAGGGCAATTAATTCTTCGGCTTTTTTTGCGCTGGATGCGTCAACCACAAGTAAGTCTGATTTTGGGCTGATCCAAGCAAAGGTTTGGCTGGTGCGGCTAAAAGCGCGTGGCAGCAGCTCCATGATGATGTCTTCTTTGAGCGCGTCTTTTTCTTTTTTCTTTAACGCGCGGCCTTGGGTTTCTTCAAGGGCAAGGGCTCGCTCTTCGACCATATCTTTGATCACTGGGCCCGGTAGCATTTTTTCTTCTTTCTTAACACAAAGCAGAATGTTGCCGTCAGCGCCGTGAGTCAGGGTTTGACCAAACTTGCCTAAGGGTTTTACCCAGCCAAATTTCGATACGTCTTGCGAGCCACAAGGGGCAAATTCAAAATCCGTTAAGGTGTTTTCCAAGGCTTCAATGGTGTGTTCAAAAGGGCGGGTAAAACGATAAATTTGCAGGTTTTTAAACCACATAGTATTGATCCACTTATATAAAATATCTGCACCTTACGCATGACTAAGCGTATTGATAGCGTCAGAAGGGTTGGAAAAGGTCACTTAGGCATGCATGATAAACTATTTTTAGCTTATTATGATCCCTGCTTTGGGCTTTTTTGTTTTCGGCGAGCCACTCCTCATTTTTTTACTAGGCATTTATTATTTCAATGAAATTTATTCACACTTCTGATTGGCATCTTGGCCGTCAACTGCATAACCAATCTTTACTTGACGATCAACGCCATGTATTAAATCAAATTATTGAGTTAGCCCAGCAGCATCACGTGGATGCGGTAGTGGTGGCGGGTGACATTTATGATCGCTCGGTGCCGCCGGCGCAAGCGGTGAGTTTGCTCAATGAAGTGTTAACAACCTTGGTAAAAGAGTTAGCTATTCCTGTGGTGATGATCGCGGGTAATCACGATGGCGCTGAGCGGTTAGGTTTTGCCAGTGCGCAAATGATAGCCAGTGGTTTGCATATTACCGGCCCATTGAATGAGCAAATAACGCCGGTAGTGATTAAAGGGCGTTCAGGTGTTAGCGCGGCTTTTTATTCACTGCCTTACGTTGAGCCAGCCACGGTGCGCAGTGTGTTTGATACCGCTGCAACTAGCCATCAAGAAGCGATGCAAGTGTTACTTGAGCAAGTGCAGCAACAGATTGATGCCAGTAACAATAAAGTCAAAAATGTGGTGGTTAGCCATTGCTTTTTAGATGGCGGCGAAGAGAGTGAGTCAGAGCGCCCCTTAAGCATTGGCGGCGCCGATAAAATTGCGCCCAATTTATTTAGTGAGTTTGATTATGTTGCATTAGGTCACTTACATGGCCCGCAATACAAGGGCCAGCCTCATGTGCGTTATAGCGGCTCAATCTTGAAATATTCTTTTAGTGAGCAGCACCAAAACAAATCCGTCACATTAGTAGAGTTGGTTGATAATGCGCCTGCGCAGATTGAGCTATTGCCGTTAACGCCGCTGCGTGATGTGCGTATTATTGAAGGGTTTTTGGCGGACATTATTGCCAGTAGTGAGCAAGATACTGCCCTTGATGATTACATTATGGTGCGCTTGCTGGATAAAACCGCGATCTTGGATGTGATAGGTAAAATTCGCCAAGTGTATCCCAATGTATTGCATATTGAACGCACCGGTTTGATGGCGGAGTCGGCGCAATTAGAGCGGCGCACTGATCACATCAAAAAAGGCGAAATGGCGATGTTCAGTGACTTTTTTTCGCAGGTGCAAGGAGAGGCGCTCAGTGAGCAGCAACAAGCTTGTATTAACGCCACCTTAGATGAACTTCACCAGCAGGAGCAAAGCCAATGAGACCGATTCATTTATCCATGACGGCGTTT
This sequence comes from Motilimonas sp. 1_MG-2023, assembly GCF_030547455.1. Lineage (NCBI taxonomy): Bacteria > Pseudomonadati > Pseudomonadota > Gammaproteobacteria > Alteromonadales > Motilimonas > Motilimonas sp. 1_MG-2023. Next base: position 3,217 of record NZ_JAUOPX010000072.1, read on the forward strand.
GGCCCGTTTGCTGATACTCAAACCATCGACTTTGCCAAGCTCGGGCAAAACCCGCTGTTTTTACTCAATGGTCCCACTGGCGCCGGTAAAACGTCTATTTTAGATGCCATCTGTTTTGCCTTATATGGCAAAAGCACCGGCGATGAGCGCGAAGCGGCGCAGATGCGCTGTGATTATGCCGCGCCAACGACACTGACCGAAGTGACCTTTGAATTTGAACTAGGCTCGCAGCGCTATCGTATTCGCCGTGTACCGGAGCAGGCAAGGCCGAAAAAAAGCGGTGAGGGCACCACAGACCAAAAACCAGAGGCGCAGTTATATCGCGTAGATGGCGAGCAAGAAGTGTTATTGGTGCCGAGTAAAGTTAGCGAAGCCAATGCTTTAATTGAGCAGTTAACTGGGCTGGATGCGGATCAGTTTCGTCAAGTGATGGTGTTGCCGCAAGGCAAGTTTCGCCAGCTGTTAATGGCGGATTCAAAAGAGCGGGAAAAGATCTTTAGTCAGCTGTTTCAAACTCAAATATATCGCAAAATTGAAGACAAGCTAAAAGCCCAAGCCGCCGCGCTACGTAAAGAAAACGAAGCCTTGACCAATCAACGCACCGGTATGATCAATGCCTTAGAGCTTGAAGAAGGGGTTTCGTTAGAAGATGAGCAAACTAAGCTTGCGCCGAAGCTGGCGGATGCCTTAACGCAAAAAAATGCTCACACACAAGCATACGAGCAAGCTAACCATGCTCTTGTTAGTGCCAAAAGTATTGCCGCGGACTTTACCGCTTTAGCCCAATTAAAAGCCGAGCAGCTTAAGCTAGATGAGCAAAGCGGCGTGATAACGCAAACTCAGCAACGGTGTGAGCGTGGCCAGCAAGCTCAGCAGATTGAGCCTAGTTACCAATTTTATTTGGCGCGCGAACAAGAGGCGCAGTTAAGCCAAAAAGCGTTGCAGCAAAGTGAAGAGCAATTAAAGCAAGGGCAGCGGGTAGCCAGCGAAAAAGTGGCTGAATTTGCTCAATTAGCGCAGTTAAACGAGCAAGCTAAAGCTGAACAAGCTGAGTTACAAAAGCTTAATGGTTTAACTGTGCCTTTTAACGCTCTTGCTGAACTTGCTCGTGAAATAAAACAAGCCGAAACCGCGCGCTTGAACGGCCAGCAACAGCTGCAAACATTTGAGCAGAAGTTGGCGCAATGTTTACAACAAAAGCAAATTGATGACGCCGAGCTGGCAAAGCAGCAACAACTAGCAGAGCCATTGTTTAATTTGCAGCAGCAATTTAATGCTTTACAAGCTCACGAAAAGACTCACCAACAGTGGCTTAAAGCCAGTGCTGAACTAGCCTCGCTAGGCGAAAAGCTGCAACAGTCTTTGGTTAATGGCAAGGCGTTAAACCTTGCTGAACAACAGGCGCGTGAGCAGCTTAATCAGGCGCAATTACGCTGGCATCAAGGTCAAGCGGCCATTTTGGCGCAAACTCTGCAGCAAGGCTTGCCATGTCCGGTTTGTGGTAGTGGTTCGCATCCTGTGCCTGCCCAGCCACAACATGACCTACCCACAGAAGCGGTATTAGAGCAGTTAACCCAGCAGGCGAATAAGGCGCAGCAGGACTTGGCCAGCGCACGCCAAGAATACAAAAGCTTAAATGTGCAGTTAACGGAAAAGCAGCAATTTGTTGCTGAGCTGGCGTTAAGTTTGGGGGAATATGTTCAATACAGTGCACAGCAGTTAGCCCAGCATCTGCATGGGTTAAAGGGGCAAGTTGAACAGGCGCAATTGGCGCAAAATCAGGTGAAAACCATTGCGGCGCGCTTAAAGCAACAGCAGCAACAAGAGGAGCCACTGCGCCAACAAGTCGACGCTGAGTCGAAAAGAGTGAACCAATTACAAAGTCAGCTGGCGCAATTGCAAGGTAAAGAGGCTAGCCTGCGCGAGCAAATTCCCACTGACTTTAGCTCTCTAACGCAACTTGAGCTGGCCATTACCGCAGCGACAAAAGTGCTGACTGAACTTGAGCTTAACATTCAAACCATACGAGACCAGCACCAAGTTGCGCAAACCGCACTGGCGCAACTGCAGGCGGCGAACACCGCTGCGATAGCACAAAATGAAACCAGTAAAGCGCGCCAAGAGCAGGCGTTAACTGAGTTTAATCATCAGCTAGCAGCGGCAAATTTTGCCGATCTGGCTGCTTACAAACAAGCTTGTTTAACCAAAGCGGAAATCAGCGCCCTGACTGAAGAAATCAATGCTTATCAGCAAGCTTGCCAGAAAAATCAGGCCAACACCGCTCAGCTGACTCACAAATTAGCCGATGTTAGCGAGCCTGATATGGCGCAATTAACGCAGCAAGCTGAGATGCTATTGGCGCAAAAAACACAAGCCGAAGCGACTTGGCAAGGGCTGCATCACCGCGCAGAGCAGCTGCAAAAAGCCGCGCTGCAATTAGCTGAGCTGGGCAAAAAGATAACGCAGGTTGAACAAGAATACGAAGTTGTCGGCACGCTGGCTAATGTCGCCAATGGTCAAACAGGAAATAAGATTAGCTTACAGCGATTTGTGCTGAGCGTGTTACTGGATGATGTGTTGCTAGATGCCAGTGCCAGACTACAGTTAATGAGTAAGGGTCGGTATCGCTTATTGCGCAAAGAAGAAAGAGCCAAAGGCAATAAAGCGTCAGGGCTAGAGCTAGAAGTAGAAGATGCATACACAGGCAAGGTGCGCTCGGTGGCAACGTTAAGTGGCGGCGAAAGTTTTATGGCGGCGCTGGCGATGGCGTTAGGGCTTTCTGAAGTGGTGCAAGCCTACGCCGGTGGTATTAAGTTAGACACGCTTTTTATCGATGAAGGCTTTGGCAGCTTAGACCAAGAATCCCTTGATTTAGCCGTAAGAACCTTAATGGATTTGCAAAGTAGTGGCCGTATGGTGGGAGTAATTTCTCATGTTTCTGAGATGAAAGAGCAACTTAGTACACGAGTGGATGTTAGTAAAACATCGATGGGAAGCACTTTAACCCTTGTTTTACCTTAATGATGTATCGTAATATTCGAGCTTAAATATCGATATTACCGAATTAGCTTGGTTTTTATGCTGGATGGAAGAGATCGCTAATGTGCAGATTTTTTTCATCTTAACGTCACAAAAATATCACTATTGCTCGAGTCAAGGCTTGTTTGTCATATAAGTGTCATACAAACAGCTAATAATGCACTCAATCGTAATAAACATAGAGTTACAAGATGTCTAGAAGAATACTTGTAGTAGAGGATGAAGCACCTATTCGTGAAATGCTTTGTTTTGTGCTAGAGCAAAAAGGTTATGAGGCAATTGAAGCGTCTGATTTCGAGATGGCATTAGAGAAATTAGTTGAACCGTTTCCTGACTTAATTTTATTAGATTGGATGTTGCCTGGTGGTACCGGGATCCAACTGATAAAACAGCTAAAGCAAGACGACATTACGCGTCAAATTCCGGTAGTGATGCTGACAGCGCGTGGTGAAGAGGAAGATAAGATCCGTGGCCTCGAAGTGGGCGCCGATGATTACATCACTAAACCCTTTTCACCTAAAGAGCTGATGGCGAGACTTAAAGCGGTAATGCGCCGCGTTTCACCAACCTCTTTAGATGATGTGATTGAAGTTCAAGGCTTGAAGTTAGATCCAGTTTCTCATCGCGTCAGTGCTAATGAAAACCCATTAGAAATGGGGCCAACAGAGTTTAAGTTGCTGCACTTTTTTATGACACATCCCGAGCGTGTATATAGCCGTGAGCAGTTGCTTAATAATGTGTGGGGTACCAACGTTTATGTGGAAGACCGCACTGTTGATGTTCATATTCGCCGTTTACGTAAAGCAGTAGCAGATGAAGGCCATGACCGTTTAATTCAAACGGTACGTGGTGCGGGTTATCGCTTTTCAACACGGATGTAGTGGCTTCCTAAACGGATGTTGCCAGACTATATTGACTGGATAGGCTAAAAAAAGGAAAACGGTACGCTCTATGTTGCAACCTTTCTCTTGGATGGTACTTTTTGTTCGTGTGCTGTTTTTCTATATTCCCTTTATTATTCTTGGTTTGATCATTGATGAGCTGACTTTATGTCTTTTAATTGCCACTGTTGCCCACCTTGCCTGGCATTATAACAACCAGAAAAAGTTGGCTGACTGGCTTTGGCATGATCGCAGTTTGATCCCGCCCAATGGCCGAGGTAGCTGGGAAATTGTATTTAACGGTATCTATAAGTTGCAACAGCGACACCGCGTTCGTCGTCGAGAATTAGCCAGTGTTATTCGCCGTTTTCGAGAAGGGGCTGAGGCCTTGCCTGATGCGGCAGTGGTGTTTAAAACCGATGGCAGCATTATTTGGTGTAATCGCCTAGCGGAAGGGATTTTAGGCTTTCGTTGGCCGGAAGACGCGGGGCAGCATATTGGTAATCTGATCCGTACGCCTCATTTTGTCGACTATTTAAAAGCGCGAGACTTTGATACGCCCCTCGAAGTGGTTTCTCCGGTTCAATCCGACAAATTATTGGAATTTCGCATCATGCCTTATACCTCGGGGCAAAATATGTTGGTGGCACGCGATGTGACTCATGTGCGCCAATTAGAAGCGATGCGCCGAAATTTTGTGTCCAGTGTGTCTCATGAATTAAGAACGCCTTTAACCGTTCTAAAAGGTTACTTGGAAATGATTGAAGATGCCCCTGAAACGAGTTCAGGTATGTGGGGTAAAGCGCACCATGTAATGGCAGAGCAAACGGCGCGCATGGATTCGCTGGTTGAACAGTTACTCACTTTGTCTCGTATTGAAGCCACACCTGATGTCGATCTTGAACAGATGGTTGATATACCGTCTATGTTGAGTTTGGTTGAAAAAGAGGCGCAAGCCTTAAGTGGTGATAAAAAGCATCAACTGGTGTTTGAAGTAAACCCTGACTTAAAAGTGCACGGCGATGCTGAGCAGTTACGAAGTGCCATTTCTAACTTGGTTTATAACGCGGTTTATTATACGCCTGCTAACCGCGAAATTAAGGTTCAATGGTTAAAACAAGACCAAGGTGCGCATTTTGCCGTAACCGATAAAGGCAATGGTATTGCGCCAGAACATATATCTCGTTTAACCGAACGTTTCTACCGAGTTGATAAAGCAAGGTCTCGAGAGACGGGCGGTTCGGGCTTAGGCTTGTCCATTGTAAAACATGCGTTAAGCCATCATAACAGTGCCCTAGAAATTGAAAGTGAAGTAGGCGTTGGTAGTCGATTTAGTTTCACTATCCCATCACAGTTTGTATATTCCTCTTCTACATCCCATTAACAAGTGCGTTAGCGCATAAATAATTTCGTTTTGTGGTGTAAAATTATACATATATTTTATAACTTCCCCCCCTCGTTCGATAAATTCAACATAAATATGATCTAAGTCCGTAGAAGCATCAAACATACATCAGGAATATAACTTTAGGGATATATTTTGAATCCTAGCGTGTTGTGGTTTTAGCTTCACTTTTGCTATATTGCTGCCGTTGTGTCTAGATGAGAACTGTTCTCACTATTGACTGTTTGCATAATACATTAGGTAACATAATGGACTATATCAAAAACCTATCGGTTAAAAGTAAGATCTCTTTTTTGGTGACGTTTGCCTCTTTGTCCATTCTGTTGATGGCTTGGTTTGGCGCGTTAGAGCTAAAAGACAGCATGTTAGCGGAGCGAAAACAGCAGCTAAAACATCAAGTTGAAGCATCGATGGGGGTGTTTTCTCATTATCAAGGGCAAGTCGCTCGTGGCGAAATGGAATTAGCAACAGCGCAGCAACTCGCTTTTAAACAGCTTTCCGAAATGGCCTATGGCTCTGATGGTTACTTCTTCGCTTTTAACGATGACTTTGTCTTAAAGGCCAGTTTAAAAGGCTCGACTAAAATAGGCAGTAACGTTGGTTCAACCAAAGACAGCTATGGCGTTTATCTTTATCGTGAGATATTGAATTCAGTGCGCTCCGGAGGCGGCTCTGGTTATCTTGAATACCATTTTCCCAAGAAAGCTGGGGGTAACCCTGACTCCAAATTGTCTTATGCCGCTGAATTTGCTCCGTGGGAGATCTGTTCTGGTCTAATCCCATCGGACACTTAATTTTGAGACAATAACGTCAATAGATTAAGGAAATGATATGAGCCT
>NZ_JAUOPX010000073.1:0-8535 GCF_030547455.1 Motilimonas sp. 1_MG-2023
CCCTTGGTAAAGTAATTTTTCGTCGATTTATTTATACCGTATCTCCCGCGTGGGGAGGAGTCCATACATCTCCTACGGGGACTAACTCCTACGGGGACTAACTCCTGACGTAGGAGCAGAACTTGTTCTGCGAATAATCAGTGATTTCAAATACAGCAGATACAAAAAAGCCAGGCATTGCCTGGCTTTTTATTTATTCTTTATTTCAAAATTACGCTTTAACAGCGTCTTTTAGTGCTTTACCGGCAACAAACGCAGGGATGTTTGCTGCAGCAATTTGAATTTCAGCACCTGTTTGTGGGTTACGGCCTGTACGCGCTGCACGATGGTTCACTTTGAATGTACCAAAACCAATAAGCTGTACTGGCTCACCGTCTTTTAAGCTTTCGGTAATACCTGCTAACACTTCTTCTAGCGCAGCTTTAGCTTGTGCTTTAGAAAGATCTGCTTTTTCAGCGATGGCATCAACCAGTTGAGTTTTGTTCATGAGACTTCCTTTCCAAGGTCGTTGTGGACTTATTAGCGGGTTCAATGTATTCAAAAACAAGCCCATGCGCAAAGGGTTTATCCCGCAAAAACCGCTAACTGCCTGCCCTTTAACCAACTTCTGCGTACAAGCTCACAATTTAACCCTTTTATCACTCAAAACTTGGTCTAGCTGATTGAAAAATAATCGTAAAGATCGCAGATAAAACCAAGAAAAAGCAGCACAAACCTAATGTGATGACCAAGAAACCGCTAACATCGCGCTATTAAACTGTCATTTTTAAACTACAAAAAAGGTTTTCCTTCCCTAATAAATAGGTAAACTGAAGTGGTTTCGTTTACTTAATGATAAATACTTTGGAGTGCCATTGTTTCTTCTTATTTTCTTTTTAGTGCTGGCTGTCGGCGTTTCTTTTATCTGCTCAATTTTAGAAGCTGTATTGTTAAGCGTAACTCCGAGCTATATTCGCGCGCAGTCGATTAATCATCCAACACGCGGCGCTCAACTAGAAAAGCTAAAACAAAAAATTGACCAACCGCTCGCTGCAATCCTCACTCTTAACACTATCGCCCATACTGTGGGTGCGGCAGGTGTTGGAGCACAAGCTGCGGTGTTGTTTAATAATCAATATATAGGCGTCACTTCAGCTGTACTAACACTGATCATCTTGGTGTTTTCTGAAATATTACCTAAGACCATAGGCGCAACCTACTGGCGCCAATTAGGCTTAGTCATCGCGCCCATCCTCACTGTCATGATTTCACTGCTCAAGCCCTTTATATGGCTGTCGGACATGATAACGAAACTGATCGGTAAACAGCATCATGGTCACGAACATATTCGCGAAGAAATAGCAGCCATGGCCCACTTAGGCAGTGAAACGGGTCAACTGGCCGATAACGAAGGTAAGATCATTAATAGCTTATTAAGCACTCGTGATACCAAATTAAAGAATATTATGACGCCAAGAACAGTATTGTTTAGCGTCGATAAAAACATGACGGTGAGTGAATATTTAAGCCTACATGCCGACGCACCTTTCTCACGTATATTATTAAGTAGTAAAGAAAAAGATAATGTTATTGGCTTTGTCCACAAACACGATATCTTAATGAACCAGCAAGGTGGCGAAAACATTAAGCTCGGACAGCTTTTACAGCCCCTGTATGTAGTTCCTGATACCGCTGCTATCCCTGCACTATTCCAGAGTTTGTTGGAAAAACGAAACCATATTTCACTCGTGGTTGATGAATACGGCGACGTACAAGGTATTGTTACCATGGAAGATTTAGTCGAAACCTTATTAGGAATAGAGATTGTCGATGAGCAAGATAAAATAGCAGATATGCAAAGATTGGCAAAAGCACGCTGGATCCGCCATCAAAGAAACACCGACGGGATTATAGAAAAACCAGAATAAACCGCCGCACCTGTTTTGTGGCGCAGTCATACCGCGCCACGGTGGATCAATCTAAACTAATACCAATATTACTAACACCCTCATTACGGCCAAACTTGCGCACAGCTTTTAGTAACTCAGGGCTGCGCACTTCATCAATTAATTTAAGTAATTCCAGCTGAAAAGCTAACTCCTGCTCCATCAGTTCATCGGCAAAAATATCTTCTTCTGATAACTCTTCTTCACTGGTTGCTTCAATAAAGCTTGCAACGGTAGCAATCGATGTTTGGCTGGCATTAATTGCTTCTTCCGCATCGTCTTGTTTTACCAACATAGAATTAAACGCACAGGTTAATACAACACAAGCATCTAGTGCCGGGTAGACGCCATACATGTCGTAATCGTCAATATTAGGAATTGCCGCTTCAAAGTGCTCACTTTGAATTTCAAAGTTGACTTTGGCGCCTTTCACCGTGAGTTTTTCCCAAAATAAATCGAGCATTTTGCGAAAAGTTTTTTGCCCTTGAAACTCTGTACCTTCACAAAACAGCACATAGTTTGGATACATACGCTCAGCCAAGGCAATACAAAATGAAACTTGTTGCCATGGCGCAAATTGATTAAGTTGCTTGTTAATATTTTTAACCACAGTTATACCTGTTTAACACTGGGGAAAGAAAATGACAAATACACTGCTTATTCTTAGTAAAGATGCCGAGGTTTATCAACAACTACTGAGTGGCAGGCTGCCGCCAGATATTCACGTTTTGGCGACCGATAATATAGAGTCTGTCATAGAGATGCAGCAACAAATTACATTAGCCTTGGCAGAGCCTGCATTAATCGCCCCTGCGCTCACAAAACTGCCACATTTAATTTGGCTACAATCAACCTTTGCTGGGGTGGACGCACTGCAAGATAACTCATTACCTCGCCATTATCAGTTAACGGGTGTTAAAGACATTTTTGGCCCACTTATCAGCGAATATGTGATGGGACATTGGCTCGCTTTATTGCGCCAATTTAGCCTTTATCAAGCCCAGCAGCGTCAGCAGGTTTGGCAAGCCCAGCCCTATGTTAGCCTACAAGGTAAAACCATGGTGATCACAGGCACAGGCTCTATTGGTCGCTACCTTGCAAAAACCGCAAACAACTTTGGGGTTAAGGTTTTGGGGATCAATACCAGTGGAAAACAATGGGAAGAATTTGACCATTGCTACACCATAGCGCAACTTAATACGGTATTAGCACAAGCTGATATTGTTGTGAACGCCCTGCCCGCGACAGCAAAAACACAGCAATTATTTAACTTAGACAGATTTAAGCAAATGGCCAATCACGCAATGTTTATCAATATTGGTAGAGGATCGGCAGTCAATGAAGAGCATTTGCATCAAGCACTAGCGCAGAGAATGATTCATCATGCAGTTTGTGATGTGTTTAATGTTGAACCTTTACCAACAGAATCCCCCCTATGGCAAAACCCGCACATAACGATTACACCACACAATGCAGCAGTCAGCTTTCCAGATCAGATAGCTGAAATTTTTTTAACTAACCTCTCATTACTCTTATCCCACAAACCACTCAAATATCCGCTGGATTTAACTAAGGGGTACTAAAACAGAACGAAGAGATGACTAAACTCTCATTTATGATTATTAAATTTGGCGAATGGGACAGTTCAAGCTAAATTTACTGCTGCTCAATCTAAATGTGAGTAAAATTATACACAAATAAGTGCGTTTTGATGGTCTGGAGACCTGTTGTAAAAACCACTGAAAGCCAAGGATAGGCATTTTAAATTCGTTAACATCGTTACGTTACGTCCTGTCTACGTGCTTCAGTCACCTTATCTGTGTTTCCTCGTGTCAAAGTCAAAGGAATCGACTCATGAAGAAATCAAATGTATTTGTAAAAAGCTCATTAGCAATAGCTGTCGCTATGGGCATGAGCAGTGCAGCTATGGCTGCACCTGGCACTCCTATCGTACAATGGATGGAAGACAACTACTCCATCATTGAAGTTAACCAAGCCGCATCCGCTTATAAAGATCTGTTTGTAGTAAAAGATGCTGCAACTGTGCCTGTTACTTGGGATATGTGGTCTGGCGAGCCGGGCACCAAATGGCAAGTATTACTCAATGGTGAAGTTGCCCACGAAGCGACGATTGCTGCTACACCTGTGCAAAAAGGCATCGTAGATTTACAAGTTAAAAAAGGCGGCCAATACGCACTAACGGTTAAATTATGTGATGACACCGGTGCTTGTAGTGAAAGTGCAGCAAAAAATATCGTCGTTGCAGACACCGATGGTAGTCACCTTGACCCACTGCCAATGAAAGTTAACCCAAACAATGGTAACTACACCACACCTGAAAACACCGTGGTTGGTACTTACTTTGTAGAATGGGGCGTTTACGGTCGTAAATTCTCAGTTGACCAAATTCCAGCACAAAACCTAACGCACATTATCTATGGCTTCGTGCCGATTTGTGGTCCAAACGAGTCATTAGGTGAAATTGAAAACGGCAACAGTTTAGCAGCCCTTGAGCGCGCTTGTGCTGGTACCGGCGATTACGAAATGGTTATCCACGACCCATGGGCTGCCATTCAAATGCCACAAGGCAGCGATATCCACTCAACGCCTTACAAAGGTACATACGGTCAAATGATGGCGTTAAAACAACGCTACCCAGACCTAAAAATTCTACCTTCGGTAGGCGGTTGGACCCTATCTGATCCCTTCTACGATTTCGTAGACAAGTCTAAGCGTGACATCTTTGTTGCTTCTGCGAAAAAATTCTTACAAACATGGAAATTCTTTGACGGTATCGACATCGACTGGGAATACCCTGGCGGTCAAGGTGCTCACCCAACCAAAGGTAACCCTGATTTAGATGGCCAAGCATACGCAGATCTAATGAAAGAACTACGCGCGATGCTAGATGAGCTATCTGCTGAAACGGGTCGCACCTACCAGCTAACTTCAGCTGTTGGTGTGGGTTACGACAAGATTGAAGACGTAAACTATATAGATGCAGTGCCTTACATGGACTACATCTTTGCCATGACTTACGACTACTACGGTGGCTGGAACAACGTGGTAGGCCATCAAACTGCACTTTACTGTGGCAGTCACATGAGTGCGGATGAGTGTGAAGGTAAAGGTCTTGACGCGGAAGGTAACCCTCGCAAGGGCCCTGCTTACACTTCTGCAAATGGTATTAACCTACTGCTAGAAAAAGGCGTACCAGCTAACAAGCTGGTTGTAGGTGCGGCTATGTATGCACGTGGTTGGACCGGCGTAACACAAGAGTCAATGACAGATCCTGCCAACCCTATGACAGGTGTTGGTAACGGTAAAGTGAAAGGCTCATGGGAAGCGGGTGTTATCGACTACAAAGATGTAGTACGTGATTACATCAACAACCCATCGGTACAAAAATTCTATGACGAAGTAGCTGAAGCCCCATACGCATGGAACCCAGCAACAGGCGACCTAGTCACTTATGATGATCGCCGCTCAGTATTAGCCAAAGGCGCATACGTTAAAGCTAACGGTTTCGCGGGTTTGTTCTCTTGGGAAATTGACGCTGATAACGGTGACATCCTAAATGCAATGCAAGAAGGTCTTGCTGGCCACGTTGTGGTAACACCAGTGCCAACAACACCACCAACACAAGAACCGACTCAAGAGCCAACTACTGAACCAACAGTTGAACCAACAGTTGAACCAACGGTTGAACCAACGGTTGAACCAACGGTTGAACCAACGGTTGAACCAACAGTTGAACCAACAGTTGAACCAACGGTAGAACCAACAGTTGAACCAACAGTTGAACCAACCCAACCTCCAGCTGGCGATTACGATTACGTTTACCCTAATGGACTAGGCAGCTACACCGCTGGTACAAAAGTACTGGCTAGCGACGGTGGCATTTACCAATGTAACGTAGCGGGTTGGTGTAACCTCGGTGGCGCTTACACACCTGTAACAGGCTGGGCAGCAGACAATGCTTGGACTAAAGTGGGCTCTGGTACCGTTCCTTCGGTAGAGCCAACTACTGAACCAAGTGTAGAGCCAACGGTTGCGCCTACAGTTGAACCAACCGTTGAACCAACCGTTGAACCAACAACGCCACCAACAGGTGACACGACTTGGGACAGTGCAAAAGTTTACAACGGCGGCGATCAAGTGCTATTAGATGGTGTGAAGTACGAAGCCAAATGGTGGACACAAGGTGATAACCCATCGCAGTCTGGCGATTGGGGTGTGTGGAAAAAAGTGTAATAGTTAACACTAGCACTTAAAACACGTTGCACACATGAGGGGAATGGATCACATTCCCCTTTTTTTATTTTCACAGTTTGATCCGGCTAACAGTTATAACAATGTGCACCTATTTCCTTCAAAATAAGATAAAATATCTAAAATAATTATAAAGATGAAATATTTATCTAAAATAAACCCTGTTAACATATTATTTACGACGATTTTTTGGTCATTTTTTTTATCTCTATCACGTTTAGCACTTTCACCATCTTGCCCTTGACCTCAGATACTCCTATATTGTCTCAAGTCTGAACAAGACTACACTTTTTGAAATGAATCAGTATGGCCAGGAGGCTATTTAAATTACTGATTTATAAGTTGCCAAGGATAGGCGAGAAAAATGATAAGGATGTTGTCAGCATTGTTGACCTCTTCATATCTTTCCCTCTCTATCTCTTGCATCAATTTCAAATTGACTCTGAATTCTCAATGACTAGTCAAAGGAATGGACTTATGAAGAGAAATATCTTAGCTGCATCTATCTTGGCAGCAATCAGTGGTAGCGTAATGGCTGCTCCTGCTGCACCAAGCATCGACATGTACGGTTCTAACAACCTACAATTCTCTAAAGTTGAACTTGCAATGGAAACCACTTCTGGTTACAAATCCATGGTTAAGTACAATGAAGAAGCAAAAATCGCAATCAAATTTAACCAGTGGTCTGGTACTCCTGGCGACACTTACAAAGTTTACTTTGACGGTGTTGAAGTTGCATCTGGCCCAATCACTGGTAGCCAAACAACTGCGACTTTTGGTTACGCGAAAGGCGGTGTTTACGATGTAGTAATCGAAGCGTGTGACGCAACAGGTTGTACTAAAGGTGCTGCAGCAAAACTAACGGTTGCTGACACTGACGGTTCTCACCTTGCGCCACTAACAATGAACGTAGATCCTAACAACAAATCTTACAATACTGATAAGAACACTGTTGTTGGTACTTACTTCGTTGAATGGGGTATTTACGACCGTAACTACACTGTTGATAACATCCCAGCTGACAACCTAACTCACATTCTTTACGGCTTCATTCCAATCTGTGGTCCTAACGAGTCTTTGAAATCGGTTGGCGGCAACAGCTTCAACGCACTTAAAACTGCGTGTCAAGGCGTGCCAGATTACGAAGTTGTAATCCACGACCCATGGGCTGCATACCAAAAGAGCTTCAAGCAAGCTGGACATGACTTCAACACACCAATCAAAGGTAACTTCGCGATGATGATGGCGCTTAAACAGCGTAATCCTGATCTGAAGATCCTACCTTCTGTAGGTGGTTGGACACTATCTGACCCATTCTTTAGCTTCACTGACAAAGCTAAGCGTGACATCTTTGTTGCATCTGTTAAAGAGTTCCTAACAACTTGGAAATTCTTCGACGGTGTGGACATCGACTGGGAATTCCCTGGTGGTGGCGGTGAGAACGCAAACCTAGGTGACCCGGTTAAAGATGGCCCAGCTTACATTGCATTAATGCAAGAACTACGTGCAATGCTAGATGAGCTAGAAGCACAAAACGGTAAGCCATATGAACTAACTTCTGCAATCGGTGTTGGTTACGACAAAATTGAAGACGTAGATTACGGCCAAGCAGTTCAGTACATGGACTACATCTTCGCGATGACTTACGACTTCTACGGCGGCTGGAACAATGTACCAGGTCACCAAACTGCACTTTACTGTGGTTCATTCATGGCTCCTGGCCAGTGTGACGGCACAGGTGTAGATGCTGAAGGCGTTCCATTCAAAGGCCCAGCTTACACAACTGATAACGCAATCCAGTTATTATTAGCGCAAAACGTTCCTGCTAACAAACTTGTTGTAGGTGCAGCGATGTACGGTCGTGGTTGGGACGGCGTAATGCCATCTAGCCTAACCGATCCAAATGACCCAATGACAGGTACAGGTAACGGCAAGTTAACTGGTACTAAAGCACAAGGCGTTTGGGAAGCTGGCGTAATCGACTACAAAGGTATCAAGCAATACATGCTTGGTGCTAGCGGTAAAGGTATCAATGGCTTTGAATACGGTTACGACGAGCAAGCGCAAGCGGCATACGTGTGGAACCGTTCTGACGGTAAGCTAATCACGTTTGATGACGCTCGTTCTACTAAAACTAAAGGTGCTTACGTTCGTGACCTAGGCTTAGCAGGTCTATTCTCTTGGGAAATCGATGCGGATAACGGCGACATCCTTAATGCAATGCATGAAGGTCTTGATGGTTACGTACCTGTAACACCTGTACCAACTGTTGAACCAACTGTTGAACCAACTGTTGAACCAACTGTTGAACCAACTGTTGAACCAACTGTTGAACCAA
>NZ_JAUOPX010000074.1:0-8427 GCF_030547455.1 Motilimonas sp. 1_MG-2023
TGATGAAAAAGGGTGAATACCCAGATGTGTTTGGGTTGATATCGGATTAGTCAAGCTGGGGTTGGTGAAAGGTTACGTTTCAATGACCGTGGCCAGTTTAGCTTCAGCAGACCATTGATCAGATGTTGGTTTATTTCCGGGCATAGGACGACCTTGTTGTTTGGCTTTATCGCGCCAATTATACAAGGTTTGCAGGCCAATCCCTTCATTTCTAGCGACTTGTGCAACAGTCATGTTGAAGGGTGGTAATAATTTATTCAAAACCTGCTGTTTTCGTTCTTCAGTGTAGCGTGGCACAATCAAGCCTTAACCCCCAACTGGTTAAATTTTAAGTAGTGACAACTATCCTGCCAGAGGGGCAACAGTAAGAGCCGTTCGAAACTCACTCGACAACCCATTTTCTGTGCATCTTCCAGAGTCGATTCAATGCTCCCCCTTAACCCACCATACTTTTTGGAAACTTTAATATTGAATTCAGACAATAAGGCTAATAATTGATTCTTTGCTGCTGTCTTGTGCCTGACACTTAGCTCCCTCAGTCGCATGACGGATTGCAATTGTTGCTGATCCATTGTTTTCCCTGAAATAAAGGCGATATCTGGTAGCGAGGACGCTTGAACAATGGCTAAAGCATCATTTTTGTCTGTTTTCTGATTTTGCCTCACTGAAGCGACTAATTTAGTGGAGATTAATCGAGCGTCATGCCCTAAGGATGCTGCAAGCTGCTTCCAGTAATTCGAAGTCCCACAAGCTTCAAATGTAACAGTTACTGTTCTGAATTTGCCAACCAAGAAGTAAACTCATTCGGTGTCATTTCTGTATTAGAACGCACTTTTTTGTTCGCATAAACGCAAACTTGAATCACTCTCTTGGCTAAATCTACACCAGCAACTGTCTTCATCATGTTGAACTTCAATTATTTTTCTACTAGCAATTAGAGGCTACGACTTATGAGAGGGGGAGTCCAATTATCTATCCTGCCAGAGGGGGAGGAGCTCTCAGAGGATAAGTTACCCTAGCAGGCTGGCGTTGATCTGTGATCGAGCTAAAGTGAAAGCTTCAAGGTACATGTCCTACTCACACAAAATGAGTATAAGATCACGATTGCTTTTAGGCGTCAAATAAAATCGAGTGATTACTTAAAAAACTCTCTCGATCCTGCCCTAGGAACGGTTTTTTCTAACAATCTATTCTTAATAGATATTCTTCATGGTTTTGATTCTCATTAATATTTATTGCTCCTATATTTAATTATAAATCGATAAAAATATTGCCGTTTTTTATAATGTGATTCAAATCAATTGATGGTTATTTATAAAAACCAATTAAATTAATCTGTTATGTGATTGGTGTTTTGTTTTTTGTAGTTGTATTTTTTAATAGGTTTTTTTTATAAAACTTTGCTCTTTAATATTGTGATTGTTATTAATAAGTTACATTTTTATTCATTTTAAGATGAGATGGAGATCTTACTTTGATTACTTTCAAGGTGTACTAATGCTTTTCTAATGCTAAATTGAAGTAACTGAAGCAATTCAGTGTCGCGTTGAAAAAGGCAGCACATTCGAAAGGGTGTTACGCAAAGCTACTGGTCTAAGGGAAACTATGATGGCAGAGCTACCAACGGAGTTAGTTTTATACAACCTCCAATTTTTTTCCGCGAGAAAACTAATTGTTAATTATTAATTAATTATTGAGGTAATTGTATGAAAACTATTTCGTTCAAAAAAACTTTATGTAATATAGCAATATTAAGCGCTATGTCCCTTCCTGTATTTAATTCTTCAGCATTTGAGTTATGTGAACCGGCACGGTCTGATAACCCTCCTGTGATAGCAGCCTCTCAAGGTGAAAGTCTATCATTAAGAGGCTTTGTTAATTGGAGTAATACTGAAGAATTTACTGTAAGCGTAGAGTGGACAGGTAGTGGTGTTCAGTATCTTTCTAACAGCCATTCTGAAGATGTAACCTTCTCCGGTTTCATCTCTGCTGTCTACGAGTTAACTAAAACTGTAACGAGTAACCTTGGTAATGTATCAGTCATTCCATATACCATAGAAGTCATTCATAAAGAATTGCCTCAAGTTGAGTTCTTTGAAAACAGCACTCCAACTAAATTAGTAACTGATTATGGTATGCATCCAGATGATAATATTGATGACTCGGTAGCGTTTAAAGCAATGTTAGAAAACCTAAATGATGGTGATGTAATTGAATTTCCTAGTGGAACATTTATTTTTGAAAAAACGGTTAGAATATTAGACATAGCTAAGAATATTACCATTCAAGGTAATACTGGAACGGTAATTAAAAAAACAATCGCGCCAGGTAGTAATCCTGATCTTAGAGATTCACTAATATTTATTGATAATAGTGAAGGTTTAATTATACAGAATTTAAGCTTCGTTGGTGTGTTTAATTCAATAGGAGAAGCACCTAGATGGACTCATGATGGTTTATATATAGGTAGTGCAAATGATGCAATAATTAGGCAAAACACTTTTTTTGGTTTTGGTGATGCATGTTTGAGGGTGAATACTTCACCTTACCATGAGATAGGTGGAATTTATTCTAATAACGTGCTGGTTAGTAATAATGTATTTGAACAGTGTATGCAAATATCTACCACCATTAAGATTGATAAATTTGGCGGTGTTAATAACCTTGAATTTTCTGATAACACCTTTAAAAATATGCGTGGACCGCTTAAGTTGGCAACAAGGCAACCAACATTCGGCTTGAAAGTTATTCGGAATAAATTTATAAATGGCTATACACATGCAATGGATATTCTTGGTTACAGTGATGTCGAAGTAAAAAATAACCTTATTAAAGATTATCCAAATGGATACTTTCTTGATATACGCCCTAATGATGAAATAGAAAAAACCTTAGAAATAAAAAATATTGATGTTAGCGAAAATGTAATTCTTAACACTGGTAGAGGATTGAGGATTCAACCACTTGATATAGATGATGAACTTATTCCCATGTCAAATGTGAAAGTTGAACGTAATTATTTTGAAAATACACGAATTGCCGCCAGTGCAACAACTCGATCTGTTACTTTGGCTAACTATTATCTTGATATATTTACTGGGCTAAAAATAAATGACAATATATATTGGGAGCCTAACTATCAAAGGGCGGATATGTTTTTAGATATGGAACGTATAGATAGAGCTGCTGATATATGGGAAGCTAAAAATAATGTAAACCATCAGATTGACATTAATTTGTTACGAGTTCCAAAAGTTTAAGTCGACTATCCTTTCTTTACTATAAAACCTGCCGCATGGATGCGGCCATAAAATTTACTTTCTCGCTTTAGATATTACCCTTTAATATTGCAAATCACTTGACGAGTTTTACCATTTTTTGTTTTGGGGATTATATCGACTAATTCAATTTCGATCTCTAGAGATGCTCCTAAATCTTTTTTTGCGCTATTTATTAATTTGGTTTTCTGAAAACTGTCAAACTTATTTTCATCTACAACAAGTAGTAAATTTATCTTCGTTTGGCTATCTTGCAAAAACTGTGCCGCAATAATTCCAGGAATGGCTTTAGTTATTTGGCTTAAATGGTAAACCTTTTGACCATCTTCTGCGATTAAGTAGTCTCCTCTGCGTCCTTTAATGTGGTCAATAATAGGGTATACTCTGCCACATGGACAATTTTTTTTATTCGACAAAGCGACATAATCACCTGTCCTATAACGAATTAATGGGTGAATTCTATTGTTGAAGTTAGTCCCCACAATTTCATGATAACCGTTGTCCTCTTCGAGTAACTCAACATGGGAATAGTCAGTTAATATGTGGTAGTTATTATGTTCACAGCTGGCTATCGCCGCAACTCTCTCGAATAAACCATACCAATCAAAAACTGTGCATTTAAAATGCTTTTCAATAAGTAACTTATGCTCTAGTGATAAAGATTCAGACGATGTAACAATAGATTTTAATTTTCCTTGATAATAAGAGTCGTTCATTTCGAGGTATTTAGCCAAAGTAACAACTGACGATGGGGCTGCTTGAATAATATCAACTTTGTTATCTTCCATCGCTTTTATATACATTGGAATTACTTCTTTTGTCATATGAAAAGCAGAAAAAAATATCATGTTATTAAAGTAGGAAAAGCGCCAGTAAGGCGGCTTCTTTTGTTGCATTGGAACGATTTTATCTCCTCTAAGCCAAGCAATTTTATCGCCCTTTTTGAATCCTGCCCATTGAAGGTGACGGTCAGTAAATGCTTTTTCA
Source organism: Motilimonas sp. 1_MG-2023 (assembly GCF_030547455.1). Taxonomy (NCBI): domain Bacteria; kingdom Pseudomonadati; phylum Pseudomonadota; class Gammaproteobacteria; order Alteromonadales; genus Motilimonas; species Motilimonas sp. 1_MG-2023. The sequence continues at coordinate 4,266 of NZ_JAUOPX010000074.1, forward strand.
GCTCTAACTGAAGATATGTCTTGATAAATAGTAAGAGACTTACCTGTTGTGCCGCTAGTTTGACCTGATATTTTTATTTCTTTCGACTTGCAGTTTATAAACTGAACAGTATGCTTCCTAACATCTTCTTTACTTGTATAGGAAAAATTACTGATATTTAAGTTTTTTTTGTTTTTATACTTCGAATAGTACTCTGTATTATTTATTGCATTGTTAATTACACTTTCTAATTTATTTTTACTATATTCTTCTAATGCTTTTGAGTCCTTTTCGTGTGAAATAAGTTGCTGCATGAGAGCATTGCTTGATTTAGTTGCTCGTAATTTTCTTTTTATTAGTTCGTGGCAGCTTAACAATAAATTTTGTATGAATATTGGTGAATATTTATACGCAACACTATTTAACATTCTGGTGTAACCTCGGTCATAAATTTTTAAACGTTAAGTTTGTTGTGCACATGTTAAATGAGGTGCAGAGAGGCATCAAAAGCACCGCTTGAGATAGCTTTATCTGTGAAAAATAGGACAAATATCACAAATTTACTCTAACTAAAGCTTAAAAACAAGCATTTGTAGGCCTTCTTACAGATGAACTATTCAGTGAAATCAATCACATATGGGCTTAGTATTGATACAGTGTATTAGTCTGGTTTTAGTAGGTTTTTATTATTATTTTACCTGTTTTAGTCGTTTATCGAGTGAATATTGCTGTCATTTTTTTAAAAATTAGAGTTGGTTTTTTGTTTTTATTTAATGGTTTTTGTTGACTTCGTAGCTGATAAGACTGAAATTTAGTTAATACTTTTCCTATTCGTCGACTAACTTGAGCTAAATAGAACTTTATTCTGGTATTCTTTACTAAACTTTTTTCTAAGTTGAATGGGTTAGCATGAGCACATTTAAAACCACATGTGTTCCATTCTCCCCCATACTAGTCTTTAATTACCATAATCATCCAACGGATCTGGAGTGTGTTATGTTACTTCCTGTGATCATGGCTGGCGGCTCTGGAACTCGCTTGTGGCCGCTTTCTCGTAAGCTACATCCTAAGCAATTCCTATCGTTATACGGTCAGGCGACAATGTTACAAGCTACCGCTAGGCGGCTGGTTTCTATTCAACATCAACCACCGTTGATCATTTGTAACGAAGAGCATCGTTTTACGGTGGCAGAGCAAATGCGCCAAACGGATTTGTCTCATAGTGGTATTTTGTTAGAGCCAGAAGCGAAAAATACCGCGCCGGCGTTGGCGCTGGCGGCGTTTCAAGCCTTGGCTCAGCATCCCGATGAGGATCCCTTATTGTTAGTGTTAGCTGCGGATCACGTGGTGAAAGACGAGCAAGCTTTTTGCAATGCTGTAAATGTGGCAATGGCGGCGGCGCAGGCGGATCATTTAGTGACGTTTGGCATAGTGCCGGATCATCCTGAAATCGGTTATGGCTATATAAAACGCGGTAAGGCGGTGCAATTTCCCGATGCCACAGGTGATATCTTTCAAGTGGCTCAGTTTGTTGAAAAGCCTGATTTAGCGACGGCAAAAGAATATGTCAGCACTGGCCATTATTCGTGGAATAGCGGCATCTTTTTGTTTAAAGCCAGTGTGTTTTTGGCTGAGTTGAAACAACACAGTCCTGATATTTACCATGCTTGCCAAGCGGCCACACGTGAGTTTAATCCCGATTTAGACTTTATTCGCATTGATGCCGCGGCCTTTGCTACTAGCCCTGAAGACTCTATCGATTATGCGGTGATGGAAAAAACCAGCCAAGCCGTGGTGATCCCAATGGATTGCGGTTGGAGTGACGTGGGCGGTTGGTCGGCGCTGTGGGAAGTGTCTGACAAGGACGAGCAGGGCAATGTGTTTCGTGGTGATGTGTTAGATATCGACTCACATAACTCGTATGTTTATGCCCAGGATACGCTGGTTGCCAGCATTGGCTTAAAAGACATCATAGTGGTGAAAACCAAAGATGCGGTGTTGGTGGCCGATAAGTCACGGGTGCAGGAAGTGAAGCACTTGGTTGAGCAACTAAAAGCGGCGCAGCGCAGCGAGGTGTTACATCACCGTGATGTGCAGCGTCCTTGGGGTAAGTATGATTCTATCGATACCGGCAATCGGTTTCAGGTTAAGCATATTACGGTGAAACCAGGCGCTAAATTATCGGTACAAATGCATCATCATCGCGCCGAGCATTGGGTGGTGGTGTCGGGCACGGCCAAGGTAACCAACGGTGAGCGCACCTTTTTACTCAGTGAAAATGAGTCTACTTATATTCCTATTGGCACTACTCACGCTCTTGAAAACCCAGGTAAGGTGCCTCTTGAGTTAATTGAAGTGCAGTCAGGCTCGTATTTAGGTGAAGACGACATAGTACGTTTTGAAGATAGATACGGTAGGACTGAATCATGAGTGTGGCGAATATCATTAAGAACAGCGGCATCGCTTTTGGTACTAGCGGGGCGCGCGGTTTGGTGGTGGATTTTACTCCCGAGGTGTGCGCAGCATTTACCTTGGCTTTTATTGAGATAATGAGAGAACACTTTCGTTTTTCACGAATCGCTATTGCTGTTGATAATCGCCCTAGCAGCCCTGAAATGGCACAGGCTTGTATTGCTGGCGTTCGAGCTGCAGGATTAGAGGTGGATTTTTATGGCGTGCTGCCAACGCCAGCGCTGGCGGTAACTTCAATGGCCGATGGCGTACCTGCGATTATGGTAACGGGCAGTCATATTCCTTTTGATCGCAATGGTTTAAAGTTTTATCGTCCTGATGGTGAAATCACTAAGATAGACGAGCTGGCAATTTTAAGTGCGCAAAGTGAGCTGGCAGCGCTGGATTTAAGTGGCTTGCCAAAAGCTTCGGCTCGTGCCGCAGATGCTTATATGGCGCGCTATCTTGATATTTTCCCCACTGATTTATTAGCCGGTAAACGCATTGGTATTTATGAGCATTCTAGCTCTGGTCGTGATCTTTATGGCGATTTGTTTACACAGTTTGGCGCAGAGGTGATTAGCCTTGGCCGCAGTGACAGCTTTGTGCCCATTGATACCGAAGCGGTGGGCTTGGCTGACATAGAACAAGCGCAAGATTGGCAGCGTGAATTTGAGTTAGATGCGCTGTTTTCTACCGACGGTGATGGCGATAGGCCGCTGTTGTCTGATGAAACTGGCACTTATTTACGCGGTGATATTTTATGTTTACTGGCCGCGCAGTATTTAAAAATTGATGCGTTAGCGGTGCCGGTAAGTTGTAATTCTGCTATCGAAGCCTGTGGCGCGTTTAAGTATGTAGCGCGTACGCAAATTGGCTCACCTTATGTGATTGCAGAGTTTATATTGTTGCAAAGTCAGTTTGGCCGCATTGCGGGTTTTGAAGCCAATGGCGGTTTTTTATTGGGCTCGGACATTGAGGTGAATAGCGCTGTGCTGAGTGCGTTGCCAACGCGCGATGCGGTGTTACCTGTGTTGGCGGTGCTGGCAATGGCTGAGAAAGGGGGAATTTCAGATTTAGTGGAGCAGTTGCCAGAGATTTATACCGCGAGTGACCGTATTCAAAACTTCCCCCGAGAAAAAAGTTTGGCGATTATTGAGCGAGGATTGGCCGAGCCAAAGTCGCTGTTAGCTAGTTTAGGTCTAGGCGAGTTTGATGCCGCGAGTGTTGATTCCACCGATGGCTTGCGCATGACATTGAGTAATGGTGAAGTGGTGCATTTGCGTCCTTCGGGTAACGCGCCCGAGCTGCGTTGTTATGCCGAGGCGAGTTCATCTGTTCGCGCGATGCAGTTGGTGATACAAAGTTTAGGCGCGCTTAATCAGGCTTGATGAATCGATCCATGACTGGGGCATCTTACAGGTGAGTAACACGCTTTTGTGGGAGATATTTATATCGCGAATGAAGAGGGCGCTGTTTTTCGCGGAATGAATTCCGCTCCCACGTGGGAGTAACGTGCTTTTGTTGGGACATATCGCTCATCATATGGGCGCTGTTTTTCGCGGAATGAATTCCGCTCCTACGTGTGGGGAACACGCTTTTTGTTGGGGGCATATCGTTCAACAGGTGGGCGCTGTTTTTCGCGGAATAAATTCCGCTTATATGGACTCCTCGTATTGTTCAATAGTTTTGCGATGTCATAGCATAAGATGCGTGCTTATATACGGGCTCT
>NZ_JAUOPX010000075.1:0-8028 GCF_030547455.1 Motilimonas sp. 1_MG-2023
AAAAAGGTTCTACAAAGAAGAGTACAAGTGATCGGCATCGATGTTATTAACCGATCGACTTCATGTTAATACGCAAATGGCGTAATCATTGATTAATCGCTGCAATATGAGCTCAGAATCGCCTAAGGTTTCCCCTTGGTAAACGGCAAAAGGAATTTTCTTATAGGGCCCGTGCATTGGCAGTGCGGCTTCTATTTTGAATGGGATTTGGTAGTAGCGTAAAAATAACTCAACTTTGGCACAAAATGGGCTGGCATTAATGCCGTCAAACTCAACGGCAGTCTGTTTTAAAATTAACATGGCGCTCTCCTTGAAAGTGAATTTCATCATAGCGCTAGCGAGTGACAATATGTGTCAGTAGTAAAGTTGGGCTGCTACTTTTGCTAATTTAATCGCAATGTAATTTATCAAGGGGTGCTGCAGGGCAAATGCGTGAGTGTTTTTTTGAACGATAAGTGACGTTTTCTTAGACGAATATCTGCCGCAGCGAAGCGGTAGTTAAGTCATCAAGGATGATTTTAGGACGTTTCGTTTAATAAAATGTTACTTATTAGAAGGTCATGCTCAAATATTGTTTGTTCATGCGTTCGCCCTTGGGATTACTGGAGCTGACTAGGTTGCGTGTAGCGGTTGATGATGGTCTCTATGGTGCCATCTTGCCACATTTGTTCAAGAGAGCGATTAAGTTTGTTGATGAGTTGCTCTTTATTATGGATTTTTGCTGCTTTAGAAATAATTAAATAGGCTGGTTTAGGTTCATGCATAGGCCTGCTCATGTCGTACAGTTGATTCGCTACTCCCATTTCTTTTGCTTTATTTAAGACTACGGTTTTACCATTGATATAAAAGTCGATTCTATCCATTAACAGCATCCGAATGCCTGATTCGGTCGACTTTATTTCTGAAATCGCAAAACGCTGCTCAGCTTTAGCTTGATCAAATTCAGGGTTGACACTGTAGCCGCTGGAAATACCAATGCGCTTGTCATACAGATCACTGGTTTGGCTATAGCTGTTGATGTTACCTTTATGAGTAAAAATGCTAAATACACTGGTATGCAGTGGATAATCTAAGTAAGTCGCAAAGGCTTCACGCTCGGTGGTTTTGTAGGCGGAAAACAAAGCATCGACAGTACCGTTTCGAAGATAGGTAAGCGCTCGTTTCCAAGGCATACATTCAATTGTAAAGGGGGACTCAATACGGTGAAATAGCTCAGTAATGATATCGATATCAATACCTTTTACTTGCTGTTCATCACACCAAATAAAAGGTTTGAAGTCTTGGAGAGTTACGATTCTAAGTGCTTTCTCAACGGGCGCTGCGACAGTAAAGAAGGGGAATATTAAACTCAGTAGTATGATGAAAGTGAGGCGGGATTTATTCTGAGTCGGCATAAAATTAACCTGAAATATATGAATTTTAACTGAAATATAGCTTGTTCAATATTTTTTAGCCATCTGTTGTGCTGCTTCATATTGCTCTGGGGTTCATTTGATTATGCTTGTAGGTTAATCTTTTTAGGCTATGTCTTATGTGAGGCGTTTGTTTGACATGGTTTTTTACCTATTTAGGCACCGCTTGGCGGGTTCTAGATATGTTCTTTATGATGTTAATTTAATACTTGCGCTGGGTATATTTTAAAGGGGTTAATGGGGTGCATGAACATGGGTGATAGTGGGGAGCGAAATGATAGCGCAAAGTAAATGGCAAAATTTAAAGCGTTGGGTTCAGCAGGCTGAGCCTAACGAGCGCATACTTGGTTTGGGTTATGTGCGCTGTGTTAGTGCGCAACAAATACGTGATTTACAGTCTCAGCATAATTTCTTGGTGATTATCGTACAAGGTACAAAATGGGTTTCGTCTTCCTGTAGTGATATTGCTGTGAAAGCGGGGCAGGGGATCGTTTTTCCCGCTCACGTAAACTTTACTATCACCAACACCCCTAAAGACGGCGCTTTCTACGCTTTGGTGTTATTTTTTACGCCAGAGCAAATTAGCTCAGTACAGCAGCAGTACGGAAAAATCCTTCAACAGTCGCAGGCCAAAAAACAAACGTTTATGCCTTTTACCGTTGACGAAACGGTACTTTCAGCGGTGTTACACCTGTTGGACGCTTATCAATCGGGGCTTGCTTCAGCGTTATTAGACCATAGATATACGGAGATTTTATTGTCATTGCTACTCAGTGGCCATGGCAATTCCCTGTTTCAACTGCCGCAATCTAAGTGGAGTGATAAGGTCTCACAATTGTTCAGTTTAGATCCTGCCTTTGACTGGTCGGTAGCAAATGTATCAGCACGTTTGAACCTGAGTGAAACCACCTTAAGCCGACGCTTGAAAGAAGAACAAACCAGTTTTAGGCAGTTATTAGTCGATGCACGGTTAGGCCATGGTTTACATTTGTTACAAAGTGGTATTGAAAAGCGACCTATTGCTTTTGTTAGTGAGCTTTGTGGGTATCAATCAGCTTCAACATTTAGCGCCAAATTTAAACAACGTTTTGGCATGCTACCGTCAGAATTGCAAAAAACGGTGATTTGAGCTTTTCGCGTTAATTGTTGGCTGTTTCTCGGCCTTGTTTGGTTTTACGTTGCTTTATTCTGGTTGCATCTTAAATAGAAGGGAGCATCAAGATGAAACGCTTAAGTACGTTAGTTTTATTATCTGGGTTAGCCGCGTCGGCACAGGCCCTAGAGTTACAAAGTAATGATTTAGCAGATGGTGGAACCATCAGCGCTAAGCATGTTTTTGATCAATGGGGTTGTGAAGGGCAAAACATATCTCCCCATTTAAGTTGGGGTGATATTCCAGAGGGCACCAAAAGTTTTGTGTTAACGGTGTATGATCCTGACGCGCCAACCATCAGTGGGTTTTGGCATTGGGTGGCATTTAATATTCCCGCCAACGTGACAGAACTAAAGCAAGGTGCGGGTGCGATGGATGGCCAAACAATGCCCGTTGGCAGCGTACAATCTAAAACCGATTTTAATCAAGTTGGCTATGGTGGTCCATGTCCTCCGCAAGGTCACGGCCAGCACCGTTATCAGTTTTCAATTCATGCCATGAAGGTTGAAAAAATTGATTTTGGACCTGAGATTAACCCTGCTTTAATTGGCTATCAAATCTACCTCAATGGTATTGAATCAGCCACTATTACCGCCACTTATCATCGCGATTAACAGGTGCCGCCTCAGTTTCGTCTGAGGCGTAACTCGCTCAGCTATTAAAACTTTATTCAGTGATGACGTGGGGATATATCTGTATCGATTAATTAATATTACTTAATAGCTTATCGCAAGTTGCTTTCAATGCAGCTAGCTCTTCAACAGGTAATTCACTTTTGCAAAACATTGTATAGGGAATGGATTTCGCCTGTGTCTTTAGTGTTTTACCTGCCTCGGTTAACCATATTTCACGTACCCGTTCATCTGTTAAACCACGCTTTCTATCGAGTAAACCTTTTGTTTCAAGGCGCTTTAATAGGGGCGTTAACGTACCTGAATCAAGATGTAACTTAGCGCCCATGTCTTTTACGTTAATGCCATTATTGGCCCATAGCACTAACATAGCGAGGTATTGCGGGTAGGTTAAATCGATAGCTTCGAGCAGGGGGCGATAAGCTCGAATAATCGCATTTGCCGCGCTATATAACGAAAAGCACACTTGATTTTCAAGCAATAATTCAGCAGATTCATTCATGCTCAGATCGGCTCTGGGCGTAACATGGGCTTGCTTGTCGGTCATGAAATACTCCAAAAGAAAATAGTGATGCAATTAAATTGCGCACAATATACTTGCATTATAAATCCAAATCGACCTATACTGCGACATAAATTAAGTTGTACGCAATCTAATTGCTAGCGATTATATTGAATCAGTAACCATACCCATGAGAGGAATCATTATGTCTGCATTATATTCAACCACTGCATCCGCATTATCAGGCCGTAACGGTCAAGTTTCTACCGATGACGGTAAATTGTCTTTAAGCCTTAGTTATCCTAAAGAGCTGGGTGGCACCGGTGAGGCGACTAACCCAGAGCAGCTGTTTGCTGCTGGTTATGCGGCGTGTTTCTCTAATGCCATTTTGCATGTGGCGCGCGAGCAAAAATTAGCGCTCAGTCAAGCACCGGTTACGGCTCAAGTTGGCTTAGTGGCCAATGAAGCGGGCGGCTTTGCTTTAACGGTAAGCCTAAGTGTCACGCTAGAGTTGGAGCAAGATGCCGCACAGCAACTGGTCGCGGTCGCTCATCAAGTTTGTCCTTACTCAAACGCGGTTAAAGGCAATATCGATGTAAAACTGAGTGTGAATGGTGCAGCGCTGTAATGGATAAAGCATTAATCACGACTGGCCGAGTATTATTAGCGCTGTATTTTTTATTGCCCGGCATTATGAAATTTGTTGCTTGGGACATGCATGTTGCGCTAATGGAAAAGCATCAAATGATGTTAATCCCAGTTTTACTTGCAGCGGCAGGCATAGTGCAGATTGGCGCAGCTCTGTTCATTCTAGCTAATCGTTACACCGCTATCTGCGCATTAGTGCTTGCGGGCATGGTGCTGCTGATCAACATTAATCTGCATGATTTTTGGAATTTCACTGGCATGGAAGGCGCGCACGAGCAGCAAAACTTTGTTAAAAACTTGGCTATTTTTGCAGGTTTATTATTACTGGCAGGGCACAGCTGGAAAGGCAGCTTTAACCGAAATAATTAAATCGAAAACAACAATTTGTTAGCTCCGTTGGCCGCTACTTAAACAGCGGCCTTTTTGTTGCTAATGCTCATCTCGGGTTCAATGGCGTTGTTAATGCCGATTTGAACATTCCTTTCACTTCGTCGTTATTGACTCTATTTTAGCAGCAGCTTAATTCGCCGATTTTGGCTAAACCCATTAACTCTCCGGCTCTAGCTTTACTCGATAAATAAGTGAATTTCTGATCGCAAGAATATTTTGGATTGATGCTAACAACTAAGTCTAATTTGCCATCGTCATCCATATCGCCCGCCCAGTGCATGTTAACATTCGGTTCATCAATGAACACGGTGCCGTTGGTTGATGTTTCATCCCAAAGTACTTGTTTTTGTTTCGCACAGGTTAAGATTATCGCCATTTTGTCTTGTATAACATCATGTTCGCTGGTGAGAAGGCAATGTTGTTGGTTAAGCTGCAATGAAATGGCTTCATTTGGTGTATGAAAAGTTAACTTGCCACTCACTATGGCATCAACGCGTTCATTTGCAATGGCGTGACAGGAGATCAGTAGACCAAGAAATGAAATTAATTTAGGCTTCATCTGTGTTATTGGCCTGTATAAAAGAAGTAGGGGCATTTTGATAAATACTAATATAGCTAAGGTTGATAACATTAGCTGATTATTATTACCAACCGCCTGGTGAGAATGCCCCTTTCGTTAGTTACCGATGTAGCTCACCTTCGCGCTCTGGTTGATACAGCACCTCGATAATTTCTACCTTAACTAAGCCTCCACCAGGTTTAGGCCACTCTATTTGGTCGCCTTCAGATAGGCCTAATAAAGCAGTGCCAATCGGCGCAAGAATAGAAATTTTTTCGCTATTATCGCCTGCTGTATTATTTATCGCACTAGGATAAGACAAGGTATAAGCCAGCTCTTTGTCTGAATTGGCTACTTTAAAGCGAACAGTTGAGTTCATGGTTACCGTGTTAGGTGGCATCTGCTCGGGCTCAACAATATTCGCGCGATCTAGCTCAGCTTGCAGTCCATCCTTGCCTGGAAATTCTTTATCCCCCAAGGAATCAAGTAGTTTTTCTAGTCGATCGGCATCGAGAGATGAAATGGTAATGCTAGGGCTTTGGGTCATTTTTTACCTACAGAAGAAAAATCATGGTTTGGTTTATCCTGAAATAGACTGAGTTAACTGAGTCAATCCATTGATGATGCTAGACAAACCGACTTTTACGCGCATTTATCAGTTGCGTGATAGCGACGTATTTTTTTAATTAATTTAACAAGTTAACACCAAGTTAAATGGGGTTCAATAGGTGTTTGTATGGATAGCGCTAATTGGACTAAACGATTATTTGATGAGCTGCAAAATTGCTTTGAACTCAGGTGCTCGGCAATCGGCGACCAGTTCGTATAAGCACATTTCAACGCAGCTGATGCTGGCTCCTTGCGCCATCAGCTTTTTAATCGCGAGGCTTTTATTGGGTGATGAGCGAGAAGCGACGCCATCTTCCAATAGCTCAATTTGATAGCCAAGTTGTAATAAGCTGGAAGTAGTTTGATAGACACAAATATGGGCTTCAATACCGCAGATTATCCAAGTGGTGACAGTGGAAGCTTTTATTGCGGCCACAAATTCTGGCTCAGCGCAGGCATCAAAAGTATATTTTGCTATTGCTTCAACCGGGTCTAAAGCGCTTTGTAACAAGGGGCTGGTGGAGCCTAATTTAGCTGGGTTTTGCTCTAGATAGATGATCGGCAGATTGAGCGCTTTAGCGCCGCTGATCATAATGTGAATTTGTTTTAACAGCGCTTCACTATCCGTAACAATATCAGCCAACTTACCTTGTACGTCGATGACAATGAGCCCCGTTTTATTTTTGTCTAACATGTTCATCCCCCTGCTACGATATGTCGGCGCTTTGATAATCATGGTTAACTTAAGCTTATCTTTAGTAATGCCAAGTTCAGCCTATTAGATCTGTGGGCTTAATCAGATAGCTAGACGTTAAGGCCAGCAGTCACAAGGCAAATCGGGCAGATCGCAATGCTTACTCTTGCCACAGCTCCATGCATCACAAGCGATGCTTGGATCGCAGCAATCATACCACTTGTCTTTTTCTTTACGCTTTTTGCCTTTATCTGAGCGGTTGAGGTTATTTGCACTTTGTAGCGTTTGATAGGCTTGCTTACAGTCTTTGATACGCAAACGAATGGCGCGGTAGCCATGGTATAAGCCATCGGTTTTGACTATCTCCAGCACCGCATGAGAACAAGATGGGCCTTGATGTAAATGGGCATGCGCGCAGCGAAAACCTTTGTAAGGTGAGATAAAGCGTTGATAGCCACGGATCATGGCAATGGCTAATAGCTTCAAGGTTACTTCCTGTTCAAGTTGGAATGGCTAACCATCATTAACATTATGTTTTATTGATGTTAATTCGGTTTGTCGAATTGTTCAATAGCTGCCGCAGAGTAATATCAGTTCAATACTGGGCGTAATATACCTTTGGAGCGAAGTGAGTTAACACCTGCCCCTGTCGCATAACATTATTAGACGCCGTTTTGTCGGAATATAACAGAGATGCTGAGCTAGAACGGTAAGCCGCTGTTTACCTAAGATAAAAATAGTGTAAATATTGAGGGTATGTTTTAGGCGCCGTTTTGGGGCGTTTTATCACCCCATTATGGGGCTAATAAGCTGTTAGAAATAAATCGGAGTATCGGTAATGAAGCAAGTTTTGGTAATTCTTTTCATTTTATTAATAGTGGGCTGTAACACCACCCCACAAGTACCTCTTCCAGTAGAAAGCTTTCACTTAACATCAACAGATCCAGAGTATGGTTATATTGCAGAAAAACCTATAGAGCTAGGTGGTTTTTTACGAGGCTCAAAAAGTGAAGGTGCTCATGTACAATATTTTGAAGGTCTTTTAGGTCCAAATGGAGAACAAGTAAAAGTTTCACGAATTGGTAGTTGTTGCGCATTTGAAGATAAGTCTATGCCTTTTGGCGGAGGTTTACTTGACCGCTACCAACTTACATATAAAGGGCAAAATAAGCCCGCGATTATTTACGTCAATTTATACAAATTTAATAAACCCTTAGCACCTAAAGGATTTGCTCTGCTGTAAATTATTTCTAAGAGAAAGACAAAGACAAAGACAAAGACAGGGCACCCTCCTAAATTTGACCAAGAAAGACAGGACACCCTCCTAAATTTGAAGCCTATCACATCTTGCACCATAGTTAAGTGACCATCTATCAAGCTGGATAAAGGTTATGACACTACCGCGCAAGCAGCTTATTTGCCCAGAATC
>NZ_JAUOPX010000076.1:0-7519 GCF_030547455.1 Motilimonas sp. 1_MG-2023
GCCAATGGTGATCTGTCACCAGTGGAGTTTGAAAATTCTCAACTAAAGGTGTCCAGTTTTGGTTGACCAGAACAGGGAACAATGCGTTGTTTTGCTGGCTTATCTTCCGAATCGACTTCAAGTGTCCAAAAGCAATTAATAAATGAAGATAGACTTTTACTAGGTAAAAATGTTTTGTAATCCATTACTTCCCCCGAATCTAGAAATTTAGCTAATCGATTAGGTGTTTCTAAACAAATACTGGCTTATTTTTGTAAGCTCTAACGTTAGCCGCTTTTTTGACAGCGCTCCCTGAGAAGTAATCGAGTAAGATTTATCCCCTTGCGTTACTTTAATAAACCAAAAACCACCAGTATTTCCAAGTCCCTGTACTACTTCAAGTTTAGTCATATCATTTAGTTTTATCCGTGACATAGTATGTCTAAAAACACTGCTAGTTGAAATTTCTAAGGTACGATCTCTATGATTAAACTTAGCTATTTTCTTTTCGAGTGAGCCATACAATACGCCCCCACAAAGTACGCATGACGACACCAAACAAATCAGAGCCTTGTGACAGCAAGCTATAAATACCAAGTAGAAACATAGTGATGGCCAATAAACGTAATTTATTAGGGTAAGTTTCGATAATAAGTGAATCACTCATAAATACACCTAGGGCCATTTAAGGGAGTTAATAATAATTTTGCTAAAATTGTTAAGTGAAGCAATGCCTAGCAAACTGTATAACCGCTCCACTTGAAATGTTTGCGTATGCCCGACATGGTATTAACTAATCAGTGAGCACCTCTGTCGGCAGGGCGCCATTTAATAACTGACTGTTATTTAAAGATAACAACTAGAGAATGGCAAGGGTTTTCCTTAACTGTAGCACTTTGAGTAAGCTGCGAGTAAAACGGCGAGAAAAGAATATTGGGCACTGACTTAAATATAAGATTGCTAGCGTAAGCCTGCTTCAAATGTGGGCGGGGCCTATTATTTTAGGCAAGTTAGCCAACTACAATGACAGAGTCAGAAGGGCCAGAGCCCACTTCGAGAATATTTGTAGCATTAGAATGATCAATAAATTACCCAAAAAAGTGAAATTTAAGTCATTGTTAATCATTCATTAGTCAATTATTATTACGCAGCTAGCGAGTGGGTTAGCCCTAATCTGATTTAATCAACTCGCCATTTTTGCTTTCCCCAAATTTAATTTCAGCTACGCTGAGTAGGATATGCCATGCAAGATAAAGCCTCTAACAATGAAACGTCGATTAATTCTCAAGCTGCGATAGCGGAGTTGAAAACGACATTCCATTCTCCTTCGACCACAAGCAATCCTATTAATAAAGCGTTACCAATCAGCAATCATCGAGCCAATGTTAACTCAAACAATATCTTTCAAACGCTATTGTTCGATCCTCAGATGACGGCAGCAGAGAAGCATAATGCCATGGTGCAAGCCTTGCTATTTAACGATAAAGATAGCGAGAATGACGGTAGCGAAAGCCTAAAACAATTTATTCAGTTTAATCAGTTGTTGCAGCAAGAGCATAAGCAACTAGCTCAGAGGATCACTGCAGTAAGTGATACAGAAGTTTTCTCTGAACTAAACAGTGTTCATGACGAAACGTTTCATGCATTGATATCATTTGAAACAAAAGTCACCGAATTAACCGATATGGTCGATGCCATTCATGCATTACGGATGCAAGGCATAACCTATGATGTATTAAGAGAAATTGCAAAGGTCAAAGAGGCGGAGTTTAAACTTGCTTCACAAAGGGCAGAGCTGGAGCAAGAGCGAGAAAGTTTAACCAACGCGGTAAAAGATAAAACGCGGCAGATAGCGGTACTGGAGCAAGATCTGACATTGTTCGGATTTGGTGTGATATCGCGGGCTTCACGGGAAAAAATCGCATTACTTAAAATTGAAATACTTGATCATAACGAGGCGATAGTAACCTTAGCTCAGCAAATTGCCAATCTACCAAACGAAGTAACAATAGAGACAAACTGGGCTGAATATACTGAGCAAAAAACAAAGTTAAGGGAATTATTAGCGCTTTCACCGCTCCAGCACAAAGAACGGCACAAGGCGCTAATCAATGCCGCCCAAGATTTCATTCGCAAAAGTGAAGAGCGGTTGAATAGGATCACTAAGCATATTGAAACCATGGGTTCTCAGATTAATAGTTTAAGTGAAGCAAATGTAAACATGAGTGAGTTTTACGCCATCGTTAATGCCGCAACTAAAGAAGCGAATATACAAAATGAGACACTTAGGCTCTCGTTACAATCAGTTGAGCCTCTAGAGGCTGAGCATGAGCGTAACGCTCGTGAGCGCCGTAAAGAAAACTTAACACTACACATTAAATCGCTAGCCGAGTCTGCTCAGCATTCCCAAGCGGTGGTAGCTGAGTTAGCCGAGTTAGGCGACAAAATTAAGTCGATGCAGCAAGCCAATATAGAGCAAATAGCGAACACGCGTCAGCTATATAACTCAAGTAAGCTTGGCATTGCTGGGCTAGCAAGCCGACTGAGTACTGCTGTGCAAGCCGTGTCATCGGCCGCATTGGGTGAAGCTTCAAAGATGGCCGGCCTTTCTTTAGCGCAAATGCAGAAATTGAGCGACTCAATATGGCAAAAAGAGGGGGTTCGCCTAGCGCAGCTTAGCCAACAAAGTGAGGCTGAGTTTAATCCACTGTCACCTGAAAACGTGATGGATAGTAAAGTCGAACTTAAAAAGTTAGATGCTGCACTGTTAGGATCTACTAAGGGGTTATTAAGTCGCTCTGACTTATTAACTCAGGAATATTAACGCCATTTATCAAGGCGCTGCCTTACCGATTAAATCTAAATTTGGCTTAGGGCCTGTCGCGTTAAGCTAAATTTGTTGAACTCGCGAAATCCAACTTGAAAGATGGGTAACTGTCAGATCAAGTCTGAGCTAGTACATATTAACTCCAATACATGTTGTTAAACGATTCTATTTCGACCATTCTGGCTCTTCATTGAGCACTTGGACATTTGATATTATTGCAGGCAGATAGCCACCAAAAAGGCATTTCTTTGTTTCAATGGTAACTAATGCTGTTTTCATTTCTTTTTTTTGATTTAGTGCATACTTAAAGCTAATCGTATTCTCAGGGAGCTTCTTTATTTCTTTTTTCGACAAATACAACGAATAAGGTTCAAATGGATTGTTAGTGGAAAAAAATAATGCTTGGTTACCCACTACGTTTTCACCCCATACCCGATAATAGTCAGGAATCGCTATAGCTTTTGGTTTAACCCTTAGTTCAAATTTAACAGTTTTTCCTTTTGGGATCCTAAAGAATGGAAGCAATATGAGTGATAATGAGCAGGCTAATACCATTGTGAAAAAATTAAATATATAACCTTGAAACTTGTCCATCAGAGCCTTTTCATCTTACGCTTTAGTCTCCATACGCACAGCGTGTGTATAAATTCTTTGTTGGACTGAGCTGACGCCGGTGTAGTGGCATCAAGTTGGTGTCTTTACGCTATAGAATTTGCTTTTGAATGTGCCCCTAGCTTTTCACCAGTAAGGCATTTAAGTATGTTATTCAACATTCCTTATTGGCATTGATGACTCTTTAATCTGCCATTTAAACCAAGTTGTCTTCTTGTTACAAGCTGACTTTATTTAAAATAAGCCATCTATCTCCTTTCACCGTAGTCATCAACATCATTGGCACATTATGATGCGGAGGGTCTCCCCGGTTACCCGATTATGTGCTTAATTTTGAAAAATAATATCTTCCTGCACTATCGACCAATTTAAATCTTCAGGAGTAAATTGACCTGTAAGCGATGGAATTTGGTAACAGGAGCTAAATTTTTGCCCTAAATCCAGTATCTTTTCTGATGAGTAATGATCCGAAAATCCATAGTCGACGGCAACATTATTACCAGAATAGATAATATTATTACCATCTGTCTTGGTATGAGCCCCAATATTCCAATTGATTCTTTCTATCATGAGTTGGCTATTATTTTGAATAGTAACAAGTAAAGGGAGCTCTTTAGTGCAGTTTTTTGTATCAAACGTTATTGCAATTTCTACACCCTCGGACATCCCGATTTGCTTTTGTTGTCCATCATAATAAAAATATACCGCACCCAAAGCAATACCAATTATTCCTATAAATGCCCCCACTGGCTTAGGGAATCTAATAAACAAGATTGTTACAATTATTGCAATTATTATATAGAGCCAAATCATCGATAAATTACCTCAGCACAAAATGAGCCTTTAGAGTGACTCGTTTTTAAACTTATTTTTTATGGGCGATTACCCATGGCGCATCAAACCATAACTGAATTATTTTTTTGAATCAATTGTTTAGTTTTCTCTATTGTGATGAAAATAATCGTGATTTGGTGCTTATATCGAGGCATTTTAGGCTAGTTTTAAGAGGTTTCAGGGGGCTCATTATCCACGCCTAATTAAGTAGTGAGCAACGCACAAACCAAGTTACTGCAAACCACCTTAAACACCTGATTCAATGCAAACCGATAGCCCCGAGCGTTGCGAATCTGCTTGAATTGCTTGTGTACGGCCGACATGGGAATTAACTAATGAGATGAGAGTCCTCTGTGGAAGAACACCATTTGAATAACTCATTGTTATTTAAAGATAACTACTAGCGAATGGCAAGGGCTAAATCGTGAGGAATAGTCTGGAGGAAGCCGCTAGCAAAACTGCGAGCTGAGAACGGGGCGGCCCAGTGTCTGGCTCCAAGTTTCTCGGGTTTACCTTCCGTTACGCCAAAATTCAGATCCATTACAGCCGACATTCCGCAGCCAATTTAGGAATAAAATAATTCGTACATCTCGCCAAGTCGTTGCAGTAGCCGTCGTTGGTAATCTTGCATCTGTAATAAATCGCTGCTCGCCAAACTCCAGCATGTCTATGCCCTCGAATTTCAAAAACACCCAGCGCGCTGTCGGCTTTGAGGTCGTTTTGTTTTTGACCATGCTGGGGAAAAATTAATCGGTATGCTTTAGCTCTTCGCGGATTTTATGCTCCAACCCGGCGTAGACCATCAAGCTCAATGTCATTATCATCAGCAAGGCTTCAATTCGTTGCAGCTTCTTTAAAAAGATGGACGAGGTTAAAAATTCGGGACTTTTTAAGAATCGAAAACCGCGTTCAACTTTTTGCTCTGAGGAATCCCCTAATGATTTTTATAAAAATCATTAAGTTAAGGTAGATAGACATCTTGTCATATGATCAAATGGTTTCGCCAAAAATCAATAATCAGACAACAAGATGGGCGAACTCAATATTTTACACGACTCTCTTTACCAATTTTGCCCCGAATTACACTTAAAACAACTCAATAGCTTAACGTTGGCTTGCCACGCATTACTTGACTGTAAAACTCTCACTCTTACTGAACTTGGCCGTAACCTGCCAACCAAAGCGAGAACAAAACATAACCTCAAACGAATCGACCGATTGTTAGGTAATTGTCACCTCCACAAAGAGCGACTCTCTGTATACCGTTGGCATGCTAGCTTTATCTGTTCGGGCAATACGATGCCCATTGTACTTGTTGACTGGTCTGATATTCGTGAGCAAAAACGGCTTATGGTATTGCGAGCTTCAGTCGCACTACACGGTCGTTCTGTTACTCTTTATGAGAAAGCGTTCCCGCTTTCAGAGCAATGTTCAAAGAAAGCTCATGACCAATTTCTAGCCGACCTTGCAAGCATTCTACCGAGTAACACCACACCGCTCATTGTCAGTGATGCTGGCTTTAAAGTTCCATGGTATAAATCCGTTGAGAAGCGGGGTTGGTACTGGTTAAGTCGAGTAAGAGGAAAAGTACAATATGCAGACCTAGGAGCGGAAAACTGGAAATCTATCAGCCTCTTACACGATATGTCATCAAGTCACTCAAAGACTTTAGGCTATAAGAGGCTGACTAAAAGCAATCCAATCTCATGCCAAATTCTATTGTATAAATCTCGCCCTAAAGGCCGAACAAATCAGCGCTCGACACGGACTAATTGTCATCACCCGTCACCTAAAATCTACTCAGCGTCGGCAAAGGAGCCATTGGTTTTAGCAACTAACTTACCTGTTGAAATTCGAACACCCAAACAACTTGTTAGGCTCTATTCGAAACGAATGCAGATTGAAGAAACCTTCCGAGACTTGAAAAGTCCTGCCTACGGTCTGGGCCTCCGTCATAGCCGAACTAGCAGCTCAGAGCGTTTTGATATCATGCTGCTAATCGCCCTAATGCTTCAACTAACATTTTGGCTTGCGGGCGTTCATGCTCAGAAACAAGGTTGGGACAAGCACTTCCAAGCTAACACAGTCAGAAATCGAAACGTACTCTCAACAGTGCGCTTAGGCATGGAAGTTTTGCGGCATTCTGGCTACACAATAACAAGGGAAGACTTACTCGTGGCTGCAACCCTGCTTACTCAAAATCTATTCAAACATGGTTACGCTTTGGGGAAATTATGAGGGGATCCCTCAGCGCCCAGCATGGGCATGAACTGATGAGGTGAAAGTCCTCTATAGGAAAATCACACCGTCCATATAACCTTTTGATCATTAAACGTTAACTATTAGCGAATGGCAAGAGCTTTTCCGCGAGGAAAGGTTTGGAGGAAGCCGCTAGCAAAACTGCGAGCTGAGAACGGGACGGCCATCCGGAGAATATCATATCAGGCGTAGAGTCGGAATGGCTTACTGGCGACAGTGGCGCAAGCCCAGAAGCAAAGTCAGAAACCTGCTATCGTGTGACGTGCATATCCTGTCAGCGGTTGCTTGCGGCATCACCAGTAAAAAGGCCCATGGTGAAGTTCGAAAACACTTGGCATTCAACACGCATTGTCCAATGCTTATCTGAAGAGACAGGGTCTTTATGAGCTGAGAGATGGGTGGATTAAGCTTCACTATTCATAGTGAAACGGTCTGTTCGGATCCGTATGAAGGGGGTTGTGAGGGCTAGATAGCTTCGGCTACTCGATTAGCTGTTTTTAAACTAAAACAGTAAACTTGAATCTTTAACATATAAATAGCCAATAAGACCAACTGAGGCATATAAAAGTAATTTCAGAGAAGCTAGCCAATTGGTTTTGAAATTAAGTAAAGTTACAGCAACAGCAGATATAAACGCACAACACCAAATGACGACAACTATAAAAACAAATAGTAAATCTATAATGTCACCTAAACCATAAGGGTCTCCTGATGATACAGGTATATGCTCATATATTTGGGCTCTATATATCAGCCCAGAGAATGCAAAAAAATGAATTAAAGCGACACTGAATGCTAATAACTTATCGAACTTTGATTCCATTTAGTACATGACTCCAAGGTAATATTGCACATACAGATAACGCTTCAATCAGCCTCATCGTTTCTTCCGCATGACTTAACCACCGCCATCTTACTCGATGTAGGTTGTATTGTAGTGGTCAACTAAAACTGGCCACCTCGTTATAAGTTTTGAAGTATTCTGCTTCAGCCTTTTGTGGCGATAGC
>NZ_JAUOPX010000077.1:0-6489 GCF_030547455.1 Motilimonas sp. 1_MG-2023
GCCAATGGTGATCTGTCACCAGTGGAGTTTGAAAATTCTCAACTAAAGGTGTCCAGTTTTGGTTGACCAGAACAATGTGTACTGGTAGAGGTATTGAGATAGAAGGGCTCTTTAGGCTCATTGGTAACAAGGCTGATGTAACTTCATTACAGGGTGATGAAAAGGGGGTGCCCATATTGCAGGATGATATTGTGGATATAGTCGAATGCAATTTTTTGGGTACCAATGATGAAGATAATTATATAGAACAAGTGAAATTGATTGCAGATGTTGTTAATAAGGATGGGGTATTATCAATAATCAAGATTCACGAGTTTTATATTGATTATGGCTTTGTGATTATAAATATAATAGGGAAAGGTAGGCTGTAAAAAAGATCAGGGTATCCATAGAGGATAGGTAGAGCCCCACCTTTAACGCCTAAAAACAGGTAATTAATTAGCGGCTAATTTACCTTAGCCGCTTTCCCCCGCAGGTGAAAACTTTTCGGATCCTCAGGTTATATCTCTATAAATCCTGATGAAACTATTACCGTGGTTCCTCCTGGAATGTAAGGAATAAAGATGAATATTTCTAACGACAATATAAATAATTTTAATGTTAAAGTTAATGAGGTTGGCTTTGGCAAGCCTATCTCTGAGGATGAGTCAATAAACTTCGAATTGCTTATTGATTTTAAAAGTATATTAGAAAAATTTTCAGAGTATTTTAATGATTTTGTTGAGCGAGAATCTGAAGACCCAGAACCAGATGAATACTTAAATGGAGTTTACTTGGAACTCAAGCATGCTGGATACCCTCGGTTAGAAAGAATTATTGATGAGCATTTGAATCTTTTTTGTAAATTAGTTTCTAGGGAATTAAGTTCAGAGTTTCTTGGGTATTTGTTAACCACGAATGAAAGGACAGAAGAGAAGTCTCTATTCGTTATTCAGTCTTTAAATAATTTAGAGCCAGTTGATGGAAAGATACTTTGTGAAGGTGTTGGTTATTTGATAAGTAAGCTGGAATAATGGAAAGGAATAACGGGACATCCACCTCTTTTTCTTTAGCCGAAGTTTTGGCAGCGCCGCAAGCAGCTGGGAGCATCTGACTGCGCATAGCATTAGAGCTGGCCACTGCTGGACACGAGGACAAACGGCATGTAATCGACTGAGTGGGGTTGGATAATACTAACTCGCCTCATAATAACCACACTATTTACCTAGCTTCTATCAGCTGGTGCAGTCATGCTTGATTTTTATCAATTCGCTCAGCATTTCTATTCTTTTTTTAGTCATCTCCAGCCCCCCATCATGCACTCTTGATTGAGAAGATGTGCAATGGGCAGTTCATCCTCCGTAATGAATAGTCATCCAAATGTCCTTCAGTGATACCAGACCTTTCCTCACGGAAAAGCCCTTGCCATTCGCTATAATTTATCTTTAAATAACAGTAAGTTATTAACACAACAATCTTCCTACAGAGGACTCTCACCTCATTAGTTAATGCCCATGTCGGGAGCGTAAAAAGCGCGCGCCGGTTATTGAACCGCTATAGCGCAGAAGAAAAATGAAAGCTTCAGAAACATATGAGTTCGTTAAATCTTTAGTTCGAAAAGCAGAGTTAGACTTAGATACAGGTACTTTTGTTAACGCATTAAAGGAACTAGATTGGCAAATTAGTGGTGAATTCAGTTATATGAGAATGGACGTTCAGAAAGTTGAATCTGATGGTTGTCGGGTTCGTTTATATTACAAGTCATATGACCCATCGGGACCATTTCAAAACTTACCTGATGTGAACAAAATTCAAGTTCAACTCATTCAAGGTAATACAGTTATCGATGAATTAAATGTTAGGTTTGATGGCTAGCAGTGAGTTGCGCTCTAACGAGCGTTATAGCGCAATTGAAATTCAGCAAGATTCGGGTCGGCAGTAACCATTTCGCCTTCTAATATGACATCTGTTTGGGCATGTACCCTTTAAATTGTCAGCAGAGCTAGGAGAAATAATCGATGAACATATTGGCCAACAAAGTTGCTATTGTTACTGGTGCCAGCACCGGTATTGGCTATGCAACTGCGAAGCTTTTTGCCAAAGAAGGTGCTGCCGTTGTGGTGGCTGCAAGGCGGAAGAGGGAGCTTGATGAACTGGTGGACTTAATCAATACGGAAGATGGGCAGGCTCTTGCACTTGCGGGTGACGTTAGTGATGAGACTTTTGCCAAAGCTTTGGTAGATAAGGCAGTAAGCCACTTTGGTGGCTTGGATATTGCTTTTAACAATGCTGCCATTCTGGGGGCTATGGGCCCTGTTCCGGAGATGTCACTCACGGACTGGAATCAAGTTATTGCGACGAATTTAACCAGCGCATTTTTGGGCGCAAAGTACCAACTGCCGGCTATGGCTGCGCGAAAAGGAGGCTCGTTAATTTTCACCTCTACCTTCGTTGGTTACACCGCAGGTATGCCAGGCATGGCTGCCTACGCAGCCAGTAAGGCTGGCCTTATTGGTTTGACTCAAGTGCTGGCGTCAGAGCATGGACCTCAGGATATCCGGGTCAATGCCCTTCTACCTGGTGGTACTGATACGCCAGCAGGGCGTGAGTTTGCTAATACGCCAGAAGCATTGGCGTTTGTGCATAACCTGCATGCTCTCAAACGTATGGCGACACCAGATGAAATTGCTCAATCCGCATTGTACTTAGCATCCAATGCATCCAGTTTCACAACTGGTTCTGCGATGTTGGTAGATGGCGGTGTATCCATAAATCGTGTTTGAGAGGCCGATCCATGTCAGACTATGACCGAATCGCAAGCGCTATGGCTTACTTGGTAGATCGTGCAACTACCCAGCCCGATCTAGAAGCGATCGCGGCCCATGTGCATCTGAGTCCGTATCATTTTCAGAGGTTGTTTTGTCGCTGGGCGGGTACTACGCCAAAGCGGTTTCTGCAGGTCCTGACATTGGAACGCAGCAAGGAGTTGTTAGATAAATCCCGCTCCCTGCTCGATGTTTCACATGAGATTGGCTTAAGCGGCAGTTCAAGGTTGCATGATCACTTTGTACAGCTGGAGGCAGTGACACCGGGGGAGTATAAAAATAAGGGCAAACAGCTACGTATCGAATACGGTGTGCACCCTACACCACTGGGACCTATGTTTGTAGCTGTAACACAGCGTGGTGTTTGTAGGGCAGAGTTCATGGACTTCAATGACATTGAAGAGCTGCTGGATGACTTGCGTAACGCTTGGCCATTCAGTTCGATCGTAGAGAGCATCACATCTACGTGCTATGTTATTGATGCGTTTTTTGGTAGTGATACAGCTGCCAAACATGGTCCGCTGTCGCTCCATGTGAAAGGTACGAATTTTCAGATCGCTGTGTGGCGGGCGCTGCTGAAAATACCACCGGCCGCAGTGGCCAGCTATTCTCAGGTAGCCACAGCACTCAATGCACCCCAATCTGCAAGAGCGGTTGGTAACGCCATTGGAGTAAATCCTGTTGCTTTACTTATTCCCTGCCACCGGGTAATACAGCAGAGTGGTGCGCTTGGTGGTTACCGTTGGGGCCCCGCCAAGAAGCTTATGGTACAAACATGGGAAAGAATGCGGGACGAACCTGTTTTGCTATAATCGAGTAGCCGGAGGTCTCTAACCTCACACCACACATCATGCACTCTTGATTGAGAAGAGGTGCAATGGGCAGTTCATCTTCTGTAATGAATACTAACCCAAATGTCCTTCAGTGATCCCAGACCTTGAGCGGCTAGGAACTCATTGCTTATACCCATGTTTATTTCTTTGATTTTCGAGCTTCTACAAGGCCCTTTGCTGGTGATACCACAAGCAATGGCGGGACGTTCACTGACACCCCGTTTGATCAAACTTCTCACTTTAGTGCGTGGTTTTCATCATTGTCGCCAATAACACATTCTCAGTCGGCGCCGGATCCAATGATCTAAATCCACGGTAAGCTGATAAGCGTTAGTTTACCAGTGAAGATCATCACCCTAAATCCAATCCTAGGGTGAAAGCTTAATTACAAGTGGTTCTGCGGAAGTTGTGATTGCCCGAGTACAGCAACAACTAAGATGAAGCCATCTTCTTTTGTAAAGTAAGCGGTGTGTTTGCCTACTGGAAAATAAAAACCACTTGGGTATATGTTATCGCAACTGCGACCAACAGCCGGATTCTCAGCGAGCATTTGAAATCCAGTCAGTAGCGTATCTTTGTAGCTTCGCCATTGCAGCGCAGAGAAATTGTTGACGGTATAGCTGTTGATTTTTCGTAAATGAGTCTGTGCTAATTTACTTAGTTTATATTCATTCTTTTGCATAACGGGTTATAAGGCGTTTAAAAAGTCTTCACCATCAACCACATTGCCTTGTGCTAAGTCTTGTTTAGCTGACTCGAAGCAATGTCTAAGATAATCAGCTTTCATGGCTTCAAGTTCTTCATAATCTCTAATCGACATCACAACAACGACATCTTTGTTGTTTTTACTAATTTTAATTGGCTCACGTTGGGCGTTTAGCAGCAGCTCACCGAAATTACGTTTGGCATCATTCGCTGTTAATGTGTGCATGATCATTCTCCAAATTTGGACTTATAGTAAGATTATAGTTTTTCGCATGAAATGGTCAATCTGATTAAATCGTGCGATTTATGTGAAAGGTAAACTAACAGACAAGAATCGATGTCTCGAAGCTGACACCCCATATTTAAGAATGAAATAGCTGGACAGCCTCCTAAATTTGAAGCTTGTCACATCACCTGTATTTAAGAGGTCCACTTAATTCTTAATTTCATACGCTCATTGATAAGTCTCGTCGAGCTCCCAATCTAAAGAACCGTGTTGACTAAGCCACGGAACAAGCGGTCACGGCTTACGCTGTTGAATTTCCTGCCCACGGCCAAGTGAAAGCCGGTAACGAGCAGCGCAAAAAAGGCGTGTTTGTTTCTGCAAGCGGCGTATGGCTACGCCACAACTTAGAAAACTTCAAAAAACAAGATCTGACCCCTTTGTTTTAAGATAAATTCTACAGGCTCGTTATATTCCACCCAATTTCACACCTACTTCTCGTCTGCACGCT
The DNA here is from genome assembly GCF_030547455.1 of Motilimonas sp. 1_MG-2023. Classification (NCBI taxonomy): domain Bacteria; kingdom Pseudomonadati; phylum Pseudomonadota; class Gammaproteobacteria; order Alteromonadales; genus Motilimonas; species Motilimonas sp. 1_MG-2023. The sequence continues at coordinate 5,077 of NZ_JAUOPX010000077.1, forward strand.
TCGAGTAAACTCTCAATCGAATCTTGACTCTGAAGCGTTCTAGCTATGGCGACAGCACCAATCATCATTGCTGTAACTGACAAAATATCTTGTTCGTCGCAGTCGCAATAACTACTTGCGTACTCCATAATTGCTGTATTCATTCCATAGTAAACATCGGCATAAGCTGCTTTTATTGCGTTATCCTGCATGTTGATATCTGTGGCGAGGAAGGCTAATGGACAAGTCAACGAGCGCTCTCCCCTCACATGCTCCAAGCTCAGGTATGTATTTAACAGCAAAGACAACCACTGTTTATTGGTGGTGCCCTCTGGTTTAAGGCCGGCCAGTTTCGTGCTGCAGGCTCTAAATTTTAGTGCCTCACGGTAAAGTTCTGCTTTGCTCGTGAAATGCGCATAAAACCCGCCTCGAGTAAGCCCGCAGTTACTCATCAAATCATCGATTGTAACGCCCTCAAAGCCTTTTATTGCAAAAAGTCTGAAAGAGCTATCAAGAATTTTCTCTCGGGTTTTGTTTTTGTGCGTCTCTGTATATGGCATTGGGCTTTATCTGAATACGACTATATATGTTCTTTATCATATATAAAACTCGCTCTAAGATGAAATGCCACCTTTGGTAACGAAGTTAGAAATAAATATTTATTACGATATTGTCGTTAAATATCAATCAAATCGGAGATTACACATGGAGATACATACTGGAAGCTGTCGCTGCGGCGACATTGAATTTTGCTTTTATAACGACCCGATTAACTCTATTTTTTGCTATTGCAAGGAGTGCCAAGCGCTCACTGGATCGGATAAATGGTTTGGGCTCTGGGTAGCAAGAGATAATTTTAAATTTACTAAAGGCGCACCTTCAACTTATACGCGAGCTGGTAATTCAGGTAAAGACGTAAATTATAAGTTCTGCGGTACTTGTAGCACAGCTTTATGTGCTGAGGTAACTGCGGGCAATTTTTACTCTGTATCAGCAACTTCATTGAAAAATAATAAGTTCAATCCCAAGATGTCAATCTACGCATCATCCGCCCCACCATGGGCTATATTCCCCGTTGATGTGCCAAAGTTTGATGCTCTACCACCAGGGTTGAGAGGCTAAATAACCTTAGTTTTGCCTAAGCTGATTACGAGCGGATAAAGTATGTTTTACTGCAAAATTTCGTTTTCAGGGATGAAAACGCAAAGCGTATAGGGATATATACCCAAACAACCTTAAGGACTTCTGGCTTAGAATTATTTACAGGGTTTTGTTTGGGTCTATTCACCGCGTTTTTGCAGGGAAAACAGACTATTTTGCTGTTCCAGAACTCGGGTTAAGCCAATTGCAGCCTTGAGTGCATATTCCCATGAATGCCGATCACCCAATAACATTGATGCCGATCACCTGATAACACCCAAGTCGATCACCCAA
>NZ_JAUOPX010000078.1:0-5969 GCF_030547455.1 Motilimonas sp. 1_MG-2023
AGCCAATGGTGATCTGTCACCAGTGGAGTTTGAAAATTCTCAACTAAAGGTGTCCAGTTTTGGTTGACCAGAACAGTTTGAATTTGGTTGTGTGATTAGAGAGAGAGGAAAGAGAAGAAGATAATTAATACTACTATACCAGACATACACGAAAGACAGTTACATTGGAAACATACCTCAAACATACGATAAATATACTTATAAACCTAGATGTTAAAATAAACTGGTAGAAAATTAAAATTGAAAAGAATAACTGACAAATAAAATCAATCACTTATGAAGTTATACTGTAAAAATTAAAACTAAAAACACTACGCATAACTCACTTAATTTAATACAAATAAATCACTAATAACTGTACAATTAAAAATACGGTAGTATTGATATAAACGGATACACATAATCAAACTAAAAATCATGACACGGGATAAGAATGAGAACATTAATGAGAGCAGAACTACCTTTTAACAGTATTCGTGAGATTAATTGGTACCTGTATAAACTTGGCCTATTTCCCGCTAAAGCTCCATCCCTCACAGTTAAAAGCGGTGGTGATTATATTAAGCAAGCATTGCACTCACGCTATAAAAATGCCCCCGAAAAAGTAAGCTTAGAAATAAATCACCTCCATCAACACTTTGAATCGGAAGCAATACCTGATGATATATTTAATTGGGTTGACCTGAGCAATGAACGCCAATGCACCTGGCTATTTTTAGACCTGAGGAATATTATGCTTGCTAGCTGGTTAGATGAGAATTTTCTAGTTGAGCGATCAATGAACTCTAGGTGTATGGACATAGTGGAACAACAATTCATTTTTCCTCGTGTTGAGCTCTTCGTAAACAGCAATCCCGATAAAATATCTAGAGCAATAGCTTTCTTTGATGTACTTGAATCAGAAAAGCGTTATAAAATCAACTATATATACTGGTTAATGCGATCATGGAAAATAATTGACAAACAAAACTATCTACTAAAATGGCTTGATAAAAAAAACAACGAGCAAATTGACTGGGTGATGGAGTATTTAAGCAAGCAAGAAAGTTTCGTATCTCTTAAAAATGCATGTATGCCCGTTGCGAACGTCTCCAAATACAGCATTCTTGTCTCAGCCGTTGATTTATTTAATCACTATGAACCGAAAAATACTCCAAGACTTGAACTTCTTATCATAAAAATGAAAAAAGCATGGAGCCAAAAAAAGCATCGAGACGGACTTAAAGGAAGAAAAGCTTACAATGTAATAATGAGCACTGACGCGAAGCAGAAGCTGAAAGTGATCGCAGATGCCAGAGATTATAAGCAAAATGAGACCATAGAAAACCTCATCAACGAGGCATATGAAAAGCATTTAGTCGAAAAAAAAAGAAAAAACTAAAGATCAATATATTAGCGACAACGGATTAATTTAAAAAAAATCAGCAACACCCTGATTCTACCTTGACCGCTAATAAGCCCATGACAATAAAGCATGCGATATGGTGGGCTTAATGGTGGGTTCAAATGATTTAACAAACCATAAAAACCATCAATTAATTGATTAATAAATGAAAAAATACCCAATGAGGGAGCAAATTCAAAACTTAGAGTAGGTTCTTGGCTAGATAACTTCCCATCCAAGAATAACTTAAAAGCCCTGTTATTTGATTGTAAATACAGGGCTTTAGATGTCCCCGTGTAAAATCATTACGTCAACCAGTTGCTAACTAATCTCAGGACGCTAAGTCGTTGGCGCTTTGCAAGCAAGCCACTGCTCTTGCTTGAGTCGATTCCAAGCGGCAAGAATATGTGCCGGCTTCATCTTGGCTTTTCTCGGATTCCAACTATGCACACAGCGAACCAGCTCTTCATCTGTTGGCTCTAAGTTTGGTAGCTCTTGCGTCACCACCCAATGAACGGTTGATAATAACTCCATCCCATTTTGGGATTCAAAGCCTTGGATTAGTTGCGCTACTTTATCAAAACGTTGTTTGGTTTCTTGGTGCTGTTCAAGATACCTAAACGCTTCTTGCGCCGCCTCTTCCTTTAGGGCAATTGGCGTCTCAGGCTTATTGAGCCCGTCAGCATAACCCGTAATAAAGTGGCCTTCCATTTTATCAAGCACATGACGTAACACATCCGCATAAGGGCCATAATGATGCTTTTTAAACATTACCTTATTTAAAGGCTCACCCGCTGCAGTCAAAAAATAAACCAGTTTCTGAACTTCGAGTAGCGATAGACGATAACCAAAGCCCGTTGAAACATAGCGTTCAATTAGCCCCAAAACAGCAGCTCGTCCTATCGTCATGCTAGGCCGTTTAGTCAGATTAGGCATAGCTTGTGCACTTGGTGCAACTTGCGGTGGGTAAATTCGCCATTCAACGTCAGGAACATCAGCCAATGATTGCTGTATTAGTCGTTCAACATCTTGCCAAGGTAAACCACCTAAGCCACTCCCCAAAGCAGGGATGGCAACCGATTTTAAACCTAAGCGCATCACTTCTGCCTTTAGGCTAATTAAACCTTGTTCAATATACTCAAGCTTAGATTTTCCTTTCCAATGAGCCTTAGTTGGAAAATTAATAACGTAGAAAGGAGCACTGGCTGAGTTGAGTTCAAAGGAGAGGACTTGCCCAACAACTAATGATTGCTCATCACAGGCTTTTTTATAGGCCTTGAAATAGCAATCGGGAAAAGCTTTTTTGAATTGCAGCGCTAAGCCTTTCCCCATCACGCCTACAGTATTAACTGTGTTAATAATGGCATCGGCTTGATCGTGAAGAATATTACCTGTTTGATAAGTGATCATAACAACCTCTAGTAATACCATTCAGGTCGTACAACAACCTCTGGCCTATGTTGTGCCCCATTTAGCAACAAATCAACTTCATCTGCTATCTCTTGGGTTTTGACGCCTATTTGGGCAATCGCATGCCATGGCACAGACTCAAAAGCTAAAAATTCAGCTTGTTTTTCTTCTTTAAAATCTTGCCAGTACTTTTCTCGGATAATGCGAGCAATATCTAGCTCGCCTAGTCGCTCAAAGTCGTCAATTTGCTCGGCATAGTCCAAATCCGCATGAATATCGGTGAAGAAACAATGCTCATTCGTAAGAAGAATCGAATCCGTATCACTGATTAAGTGTAGTACCCTCTCTTGTCCATCCTGATAATCCTCATGGCCTTTATGGATCACAAACAACATGACTGAGCGAGGACAAAAATTGAAAGGGACATACTGGCCTAGTGTGCCACCAGCAGCAACGGTTACAGGACGAACCAAACGACGGTTCTTGATATGACTGTAACCAATGTTACGATTTATTAACCCTAACTCAATTCGCTTAGCATCTGACCATAAGCATCCATGGCTGAGAACGCTAGCCAGATTGTCAATATGAGTTATGTGGGAAACTTTGACTGTCATGAATCGCTATTTGCCTATAATCAGTTACGTTGCACGGTTTCTTTACGTAAAGCTATCATAGAAAAGCTAACAGCTAGACTATAAATCTCAGATTCCGTTGTCATTGGGTACAATACCAAAGCAAACTCATTCAGAGTAGCGCTGAAAATGAACTCACCTTACTAAGACATTCATGCAAAGCTCGACTCAAGACTAATCCACCTACTGAAGTAGGTGATTTAGGGCGAAAAATAAACAATAAATAAATCACATTGACAACCAGAATATCGAGTAAACCCTTCTCCAACTAGCAATCATGCTTTTGAGACATTGCAAAGGGTCAAGTTGACCCTTTCATTAGCACACTATCCTACCGCTAACTTGGCTGCCTGTTGCCACATAAAATGGGGCATTGGTGTTTTAAGTTGCCAATTGATGCTCATCGGTTGTGAGCCTGTATGCGATACATATTCCACTTCACCATAATTGACAAAACCCATGGTGCGACCGTATTCATCTTTGGTTTGTTCACGTACAAATAAAAACAGACGCTTACCAATATTTTGATGCTGGATGTACTCCAAACCATGCCCTTTGTCGGGCCTTGCACTATTTTGCGACTGCCAATGAAAGAGGTGCTCGTTAATAGCGTAATCGTGATACATGGTGGTGGGTGAGAACTGCTTTTCGTTTTTATCCAAGGTGACAAACATCAGCTCAACATTTTGATCTTTCAGCACAAACACACCTTCGCGAGCCGGTGGTTGCCGCTCAAATGTAGTCGCGCCAAATGCCACCAATATTTGCTCACGCGCATAGCGTGCATGCAGCCTGAGTGAAACCTCAGGCAAAGCTTGCATGGTTGGTTGCTCATGCTTGGTTTGTGCAAGCTGCCAATTCACAACGTCCAATAACTCTGCTTTTAACCCGTAAACATTCAGTTTCGCTAAGCTCTGATCAATGGAATCGAATCCACATTCTGGCCCCGTTTTCTGCCAAAAATCATAATGACACATTAAGGCATAGCGAGGGCTACCGCCGTTCAGCATAAATTGAGTTTGGCAAAGCTGTTTTAAGAAACTCAAATAGGCATGGTCATCACAGGTCAAAATTCGGTTATGGATTGCCTTTTTAAGCATTTTCAGCAAATCTTCATCGCCGGAACTTTCGTTAATTTCATCTTTGGCTTGCTGAACCAGCTGCGACCAACTACCGCGCTTATAGAGTTCATTCAAGTCGATATGTGGATTTAGGATTAAGAAGTTCGCCAGCGTTAACGGCAGTGTGGAATGCTCTGGATGCTGGCGGATCATCGCAACTAAACGCTTTAAGGTTAACGAAGCTTGACGAATATTGCTTAGCACCATTTCTTGCGTGCGCTTGCTTAACTCAATGCGGCAACCGAGTGGCGCATGAGGGAAGCCTTGCTTTATTTCATCACTGATCGCACGATTACTTTTACCTACTAAGGCTCTAAACTTATTTGCAAAATCATATTCAGGACGAGAATTGCCGACAAAGTCCAGCACGGTGCAGCACTCTTTACCCTCGGCTAAACGCAAACCACGGCCAAGCTGTTGCAAGAAAATAGTTAAGCTTTCTGTCGGCCTTAAAAACAGTAAGGTATCCACTTCGGGAATATCGACACCTTCGTTGAAGATATCGACCACGCAAAGCACGTTTATGTCACCAGAGCGAATGGCTTGCTGCTTTTGTTGCCGCTCATTACTGTTATCACTGGTCAACACATCCGCTTTGATTCCTTTCAATAGCAGCTGCTTTGACATGTACTGCGCATGCTCTTTACTCACACAAAAGGCCAATGCTTTCATTTTGCTTGTATCGGTGATGATCTCCTGCATGCTCAGCAAGATCTTGTCAAAGCGGACTTGGTTGTGGGTGTAAAGATTGGTCAGCTGAGCGATATCGTATCGCCCACGACTCCAAGGGATAGTGCGTAGGTCAGTATCATCATCAATACCAAAATACTGAAATGGGCATAGGTGACGGCGATTAATGGCTTCCGGTAAACGGATCTCAGCGGCAATCACACCACCAAAATCCGCCAGAATATCGCCACCATCATGGCGCTCTGGTGTAGCGGTAAGGCCTAGTAATATAGCAGGGGAAAAATGTTCCAGCACTGCGCGATAGCTTGTCGCTGCAATATGATGTACTTCATCTATCACTATGTAGTCATAATAGTCAGCCGTTAAGTTAAGCTGACTCAGCTGATTGTTCAGTGTTTGGATAGAAACAAACAACTGGCGATAATGCTCTGGCGTATGTCCGCCCACCCACAACTCACCAAAAGCACTATTACGCAATACGCCACGATACGCCGCTCTGGCTTGCTTTAAGATTTCTTCTCGGTGCGCGACAAACAAGAAATTAGCTTGTGGCTTTGCTTTGATAAAACGGGCAAAGTCAAAAGCTGAAATAAGGGTTTTTCCGGTACCCGTTGCGGCAACCACTAAATTGCGAAATCGTTGGTGAACACTATGTAGTGGTACAACTATTTTGGCCACCTGATTAGAGGTGATAAGATCACCGTAACTAAGCAGGTATCAATATGTCAA
>NZ_JAUOPX010000079.1:0-5726 GCF_030547455.1 Motilimonas sp. 1_MG-2023
TTCCTCCTTAGCTCAGCTGGTAGAGCGACGGACTGTTAATCCGCAGGTCGCTGGTTCAATCCCAGCAGGAGGAGCCACATTCTTTTCTTTCACACCTCTCTCAAGTTTTAATAAATGTCTGACGCAATTATATTTATGTCTCAATATTTAGATATGCTATTTTTGTAGTTGAACATACCATGTTAGACTCCATTAACATAACTAGGCCTATAATTGAATCAGCCTTAACTTAGCTTGGATGCGATATGAAAGAGTACAAACATAGCCTTATTATTACCAATGCCATTATTTTGGTTGCTGCGATAGCAGTATTATTGGCAATTAAGCTTCATTTCACACCACTAATTACAGTTGTTAATGAAGACGTCACCAGTGATATTACTCAAACGATTGAGATAAAAGGGGCAACTCAAAACACTGCAGACCAACTTGCCGCTAAGCATCATCTAAGCCATTTACAAATCACCGATAAATCAGGTGACTTCTCTTTTATGGCCAATACATCGGAAGGCGTTTCGCTACTCTTTAAACTTCTATTTCCAAGCGCTACCGAAAAAGTCGATATTCAGACCGCTACATTAAGTATTAATTACATCAATAGCTTTCAAGCAACAGCCAGCATAGCCACCACGCTTTTCTATCAATTATTAGTTTTATTCATAGCAACCGCTGTATTGGTAAACTGGGCGTATTTCCGTTTAATTAAGAACTTAGAAAAAAGCTTAGTGCAGGAAGTCAGCTCAGAAGACGCACAACTCAGCACTTTTTCTCAAGTAACTGAACAGTTATTGGAACAAAGACAACGCTTTCATCAAGTGATGCAAGAGCAGCAACAAAAAATTCAGTTACTTGCTAAGCAAGTGAACATGGATAATTTGACAGGTCTAAATAACCGCCACGCCTTTCGTAAAGAACTAACGCAAATATTAAGCTCTGAAGGTGACAGCAACGCCGCTATCCTTGCCCTTGTTCGCGCATCGGAATTAAACAACATCAACCAACAGCGTGGTTATCAACAAGGTGATATTTACCTGTCAGATATCGGCCGCATGCTAGTGCAATTAATTAAACGCTTTCCTGAATGCCAGTGTTACCGTATTTCAGGCTCAGATTTTGCCCTACTCGCCCCCAACATGACCATTAGCGCGGCGCAAAAACTAGCTAAAACATTAAAACATCATTTTGATGAATACCAAGCACTGCATAACTTAGAAAGTGTGGCTTACACAGGTTTGTCCGCTATTTCTTCAGGCCAATTACCCGAGCAAGTATTGGCTCGTGCCGATATTGCCTTAGCAAAATCACAAACCGAAGGCGTTAATGCTTGGGCATTTGAGCAGAATGACTCTAATGAAACCAATTTAGGTCAACTGCACTGGAAGAAGGTGATTGAAGAAATCATTGAAACCCGCGCAGTCATGTTGCTGCATCAACCTATCCAAGCCATTCATCGCAACATGAAAGGTTACCAAGAAATATTTACGCGTTTCGTTGGTCAAAACAACGCGATGATCCCAACGGAAACTGTGTTTGCTATGGCCCAGCGTATGGACCTAATTGTAAAACTAGAACAAGTTATTCTCGAAACCATGGTTAGCCAATGCCGCCATAAAACCGATGGCTCAGCCCGTTGGGGGGTTAATATTTCCGCCACTTCATTACAAAACAGTGCTTTTATTGTCTGGCTTGAGCGTTTATTACTACGTGAACCAAACATTGCAGCATCGATGATTTTTGAATTTGATGAAGAAGTGTTAGATCGTAACTTAGTTGCAAGTAAACGTGTGTTTGATATGTTAAAACGCACTGGCAGTCGCAGTGCCATTAGTAAATTTGGTAAAGGTATTGGTTCATTTCGCTTGTTTAAAGAGCTAAAACCAGATTTTGTAAAAGTGGATGCGGGACTGATCAGTAATATTGAACGCGACAGTGCCAACCAACAATTTTTACGTATGATTGTCGATGTGGCCCACCGTATGGGCTGTCAGGTAATTGCGGAAGGGGTTGAACACCTAGAGCAGAAACAATTACTTGAAAATATGTACGTTGACGGTCTACAAGGCTTTTTAATTTCTCGCCCCACTCCTCTATCAAAAGTTAAATAATTTCACTCGCGGTTTAATAACCCGCTATTTTAGGCCTTACTCACTGTAAGGCCTTTTGCCAAAAGCGATTAACCCTTCAGCAGTTGCACTAAATTAGCCATGATTTAGCTTATTTCATCGCGTAAAACTTGTTAATATAGCCATTCGGCAATCAAGTGAATGACCAAAATGAGCGAATATCTTCTGCTATTAATCGGTACGGTATTAGTCAATAACTTTGTACTGGTAAAATTTCTCGGCTTATGCCCATTCATGGGAGTATCAAGTAAGATCAGCACAGCTGTTGGCATGTCGTTTGCGACGACTTTTGTACTGACCTTAACCGCAGCCGTCTCTTATTTAGTCAATCAATACCTGCTACTGCCTTTAGACATGATTTACCTGCGCACACTGAGCTTTATTTTGGTGATCGCTGTGGTGGTTCAATTTACCGAGATGGTGGTGCATAAAACCAGCCCAAGCTTGTATCGATTATTGGGTATCTTCTTGCCATTGATCACCACTAACTGTGCGGTATTAGGGTTAGCGCTATTAAACGTCAATGAAGGGCATAACTTTGTTGAATCACTCATTTATGGTTTTGGCGCTGCGGTGGGTTTCTCATTGGTTCTCATTTTATTTTCTGCCATGCGTGAGCGTTTGGCTGCCGCTGATGTGCCATTACCATTCAAAGGCGCATCTATTGCAATGATCACCGCCGGCCTAATGTCATTGGGCTTTATGGGCTTTACCGGCCTAGTTAAGTTTTAACGGAGCAGTACGAACAGATGGGTATTGGAGTTGCAATCATCAGCCTAGGGCTATTAGCGCTAGTATCTGGTTTGATCTTAGGCTACGCCGCGATACGTTTTAAAGTTAAGTCAGATCCGATTGTGGAGCAAATTGACGCGATTTTGCCGCAAACCCAGTGTGGTCAGTGTGGCTACCCCGGTTGTAAACCTTATGCCAATGCAATAGCTAACGGCGATGAGATTAATAAGTGTCCGCCAGGCGGCGAAGCTGTAATTTTAAAATTGGCTGATTTAATGGGCGTTGAGCCCACCAAGTTAGAAGGCGAAGAAAAGCCAAAAGCCGTCGCATTTGTCCACGAAGACGAATGTATTGGTTGTACTAAATGTATCCAGGCTTGTCCGGTTGATGCCATTTTGGGCGCAACGCGTCAAATGCACACGGTGATCACCGATGAATGCACGGGTTGTGAGCTTTGCGTCGCCCCATGCCCTACAGATTGTATTGAAATGATCCCAGTAGGCGAAACAACTAAAACTTGGCAATGGGATCTTAACTCTATTTCAATCAAAGAGGTTCAGTAGTTTGATTCAGTCTATATTGGCCCAAATTAAAAGAGGCAAACTCTGGCAATATGCTGGCGGTATTTTTCCTGCAGAGCGTAAATCTCTTTCAAATCAACAGCCCATTGCTCCCGCCCAAATACCCAATGAGCTTATTATCCCCCTTAATCAACACATTGGTGAAGTGGCGGACTTATTGGTGAATGTTGGCGATAAGGTTCTTAAAGGCCAAGCCTTAACCAACCATAATAACTTTAGAGCGCTCCCCGTACATGCAAGTAGTTCAGGCACAGTAAAAGCCATTGAGCCTCGCCCTAGCTGTCATGCTTCGGGCTTAGCTGAACTAAGTATCGTGATAGCAACAGATGGTAAAGATGCGTGGCGGGAGCGCATCCCTACACCTGACTTCACAGTATTAGACCGCCATGCCATTATCGACAAAATCCACCTTGCTGGCATTGCTGGTAAAGGCGGTGCCGGTTTCCCAGCGCACATAAAATTGTCTGTTAAAGCCGATATTGAGCTATTAATCATCAATGGTATCGAGTGTGAACCTTATATTACCTCTGATGATATGCTAATGCGCGAGTATGCCGATGAACTTATCAAAGGCATTGAAATCTTAGAGTTTGTTACGCAATGTAAACAAACAGTTTTTGCAATTGAAAGTAATAAACCCGAAGCAATTGCCGCATTATCAGCATTTGATACCGACACCCGCCGCGTGACCAGTGTACCGACAAAATACCCCAGTGGCGGCGAGAAGCAACTCATCGAGCTGCTCACTGGCAAACAAGTCCCCAGCAGTGGATACCCTATCGATATGGGTATTTTAATGCACAACGTCGGCACCGCATTTGCAATCAAGCGTGCTGTAATAGACGATGAGCCACTGATCTCTCGTATCGTTACCATCACGGGTGAAGCTTTCAAAGAAAAAGGTAATGCTCAGGTGCTATTGGGCACTCCGATCCAGTCTTTACTGCAACAATTTGAGCTTGAACCACAGCCTAATGGCCAAACTCGTTTGATCATTGGCGGTCCAATGATGGGATTTACCCTGCCAGATGCAATGGCTCCAGTGATTAAGACCACTAACTGTTTATTAGCGCCAACTGTAAAAGAGTTACCACCTCCGGGCCAAGAAATGGCTTGCATTCGCTGCGGTGAATGCGCCGATGCTTGTCCTGTTTCACTATTACCACAACAGCTTTACTGGTATGCCAAGGATAACGACCACGAAAAACTCAATGACTACAACCTGTTTGACTGTATTGAATGTGGCAGTTGTGCGTACGTATGTCCCAGTGAAATTCCCTTAGTTCAATACTATCGCATTGCTAAAGCCGATATTCGCAAACAAGAAACGGAGAAGAAAAAAGCTGAAATAGCTCGGATCCGTCATGAAGCAAGACAAGAGCGACTCGATCGTGAAAAAGCGGCACGCGAAGCGAAACACAAAGAAGCCGCTGCGAAACGTAAAGCGCAATTAAATGCGGCAGCGAAGCCAGAGTCTGAAACGGCAACCGCGCCAGCTAAAGATAAAGCGCAAGATGCTGTGGCACAAGCCCTTGCTCGCGCTAAAGCCAAACGTCAAGCGCCCAACACTAACGCCGATACTGATGTAGCAGCAGCGCGCGCCGCCCGTAAAGAGCAAGCTCGTTTAGCAAAAGCGGCAAAAGCCGCACAAGAACAAGCTGACGATAGCGCAACAACAGCTCAAGAGCAGCAAACAGAAGCAAAACCAAAAGCCACGAATCCAGCTGTAGCCGCCGCCATCGCGCGCGCTAAGGCGAAAAAAGAAACGCAGCAAGCTGAAAATGAGGCACAAGCATCTGAAGAGAAGTCTGCGCCAAGTAAAAATCCAGCCGTTGCCGCTGCCATTGCTCGCGCGAAAGCTAAAAAAGAGGCACTGCAAGACGATAACGAAACGCCAGCACCGCAAGAAAAAGCTGCGCCAAGTAAAAACCCTGCCGTTGCTGCAGCCATTGCTCGCGCCAAAGCTAAAAAGGCTGCGCAGCAAGCTGAAAAAGAAGAGCCGCAGCCTCAGTCAGCAACAGCTGAGCAAGACGATAACGAAACGCCAGCGCCGCAAGAAAAAACTGCGCCAAGTAAAAACCCAGCCGTTGCTGCAGCCATTGCTCGCGCCAAAGCTAAAAAGGCTGCGCAGCAAGCTGAAAAAGAAGAGCCACAGCCTCAGTCAGCAACAGCTGAGCAAGACGATAACGAAACGCCTGCGCCGCAAGAAAAACCAGCGCCAAGTAAAAACCCAGCCGTTGCCGCTGCCATTGCTCGCGCTAAAGCTAAAAAGGCTGCGCAGCAAGCTGAA